>JBGSKN010000156.1:0-2109 GCA_041741215.1 Erythrobacter sp.
CCCGAACGCACAGCGACCCGTCCTGCGGTCGTGGCAGCCAGCAGCGACGTGGCCGAACAAAGCGGCCATGCAGGCCCCTCTCAGCCAATCCCCAACCCGGCGTCCAATCTGCCCAAGATCGTTTCGGTCGGCCCCGGTGGCTTTTTGCGGCAGGGCCCCGGCGATCAGCAGGCCCCGATCCCGCCCGCCCCGCCGCGCCGCCTTGTGCCAGCCAAGCCCAGCGCTGATATTGCGGGCAAGACCAGCCTGCTCGATCTGTCAGAAAAGGTCTGCCGCTGGCCTATGGGCCATCCCGGAGAGCCTGATTTCCACTTCTGCGGCGTGGCTGTGAACCCCGGCTTCCCCTATTGCGTGGAACATTGCGGGCGTGCCTATCAGGCGCAGCTGCCGCGCGGGGTGCGCCGTCCGCCCCCGCCGCTGCCGTTTGGCGGGCCTCGGGTGCGCTGATACGTCCACCCAGGCTGGGAACCACTGCGGCGATTCCGAGAATCTGAACTTCGGTTGGTTGGGTTACGCTCGCCAGAAATCTTTTGCGCGCCGCAGCGCCAGTAGCACCTGACAGACCGCCAGCGGGAACAGCACCGCATAACCAAGAATGCCGATATTGCGCAGTGCCATCGACCCAGTGAGCGGCCCAGCAAGCCCGGCCAGCGCAAGCAGCCCAGCAAGCAAGAATGTTCGGCGCGCCCAAATCAACGCCGGAGAGGCGCGCAGGCCCATCGCGCAACACAGCAAGGAACAGGCAAAGAACCAGTCCCAGGCGAGAATATCAACCGCGTAGGCAGCAGACGGCCATGTAAACGCGAGCAATGCTCCATCGGCGGCGAGTGGATGCCCTCGCCCGATCACGATTAGAACGGCATGGAGTACGGCACTGAGCGTAAGAGCAATGGCCGCAAGGATTCCCGCAGCCACCATCCAAAGCCGATGCACCTGTTCCAGATGAGCGAGTGCCGCGAAAAAGATCAGGACGGGCGGTGCCAAAGCGATGATCAGCACCTCCAGGACGGCAAACCATGGGTCGGAGATCGGCTTTTCAGAGCCTTCGAGCGACAGGAAGCCGCCGACCGTCGCGATGGCATAGGCAAGGTGCAGAGCGATCACGACAAGGCCTGAAAGGTAGGTTGCATCGGCAGCTTTATCTGTCGCGGCATTCTGCATGGCCATTTCCCTGACACACTGTCCCGCCCCGAACAGGCTGGGCGATTCTTATCTTGCACTCATTTCTGCGCAAACCAGATGACGTGATGCGCGCCCTTGTTGTTGGGGCGCGAGCGGGTTTTCCATTCGACGATGCTCAGGCCGGTATCGTGCAACCGCTTGCGGAACGCCGGATCGGGCGCGGCTGACCACACTGCCAGAATACCGCCCGGGGCCAGCGCATCGCGCGCCTTGGCGAGGCCAGTGCGCGAATAAAGCCGGTTGTTGGCATCGCGTACGATCCCGTCAGGGCCGTTATCGACATCAAGCAGGATCGCGTCGAATTTTGCCGAGGTGCCATCATTGGCATCGTCGATCAGCGCCGCGACATCGCAGATTCTGAGGTCAAGCCGCGGGTCGGTGAGGCTGTCCCCGGTCAGTTCCGCCATCGGCCCCTTGGCCCAATCAATGATCGCTTCGGCGATTTCGGCGATGATGATCTGCGCCTTGGCCCCCAGCCGCGCACGAGCCGCACGGTAGGTGAACCCCATGCCATAGCCGCCAATCAGAATGCGCGGGGCATCCTTGCCCAAGCGATCGATGGTCAATTCGGCCAGCTGCTCTTCGGAAAAACGCATCCGGCTGCTCATCAACTCGTTGCGTCCCATCACGATCATGAAATGGCCCGCATGGGTGTAGAGTTCGAGCAATTCGCCATCGGCGATCTGCGCACTGGCGAGAAGTTCGCGTTTGAGCATGGTTTACCCGTCCCGTTACAGCAAATGGGCCGCCCGGATCGCTCCGGACGGCCCCGATTGATTACCCTGGATGAGGCGATCAGTCCTTGAGGAAGTCAGGCAGGCCAGCCGGCCCGCTGTCCTGTTCACGCCCACCGCGATCACCGCCGCCGCTGCGACCACGACCACCGCGATCACCGCGTGGCCCGCGCCGGTCGTTACCGCGATCACC
>JBGSKN010000157.1:0-2415 GCA_041741215.1 Erythrobacter sp.
GAGCCCACCAACCACTTGGACGCCGAAAGCGTGCAATGGCTGGAAAACCACCTCAAGGAATATGCCGGCGCGGTGCTGATGATCACCCACGACCGCTATTTCCTTGATAACGTGGTCGAATGGATCCTCGAACTCGATCGGGGCAGCTATTATCCCTACGAAGGCAACTACTCCACCTATCTGGAGAAGAAGGCCAAGCGGATGGAGCAGGAAAACCGCGAGGATAGTGGCAAGCAGAAGGCCTTGCAGCGCGAACTGGAATGGATTCGCCAAACCCCGGCCGCGCGCCAGACCAAAAGCAAAGCCCGTGTTCGCAAATTCGAAGAATTGCAGAACGCGCAGGATAGTCGTTCGCTCGGCAAGGCGCAGATCGTCATCCAGGTGCCTGAGCGGCTGGGCAGCAAGGTGATCGAGGCAAAGGGCCTGACCAAGTCCTATGGTGACAAGCTGTTGTTCGAAAACCTGTCGTTCATGCTGCCACCGGGCGGCATTGTCGGGATCATCGGCCCCAACGGCGCGGGCAAATCGACGCTGTTCAAGATTCTCACGGGCAAGGAACAGCCCGACAGCGGCACGGTGGAGATCGGCAGCACCGTCCATCTTGGCTATGTCGACCAGAGCCGTGACCATCTGGAGCAGTCAAACAACGTCTGGCAGGAAATCTCCGGCGGGCACGATTACATGACCGTCAACAAGCAGGAAACCTCGACCCGCGCCTATGTCGGCGCGTTCAACTTCAAGGGCGCTGACCAGCAGAAGAACGTCGGCAAGCTTTCGGGCGGAGAACGCAACCGCGTCCACATGGCCAAGATGCTGAAAGAAGGCGGCAACGTGCTGCTGCTCGACGAACCGACCAATGATCTCGACGTCGAAACGCTGGGCGCGCTGGAAGACGCGATCGAAAACTTCGCGGGCTGCGCAGTGGTGATCAGCCACGATCGCTTCTTCCTTGATCGCCTCGCCACCCACATCCTCGCGTTTGAAGGCAACAGCCATGTCGAATGGTTCGAAGGCAATTTCGAGGCTTACGAGGAAGACAAGCGCCGCCGGATGGGCGATGCGGCGGACCGTCCGACCCGGCTGGCATACAAAAAACTGACGCGATAGGATTGCCGGACAGCCGGGCGGCCCGCCCAATCTGAGGCTCTGCCTTCGAGGGAGAACTGCGCGCGGGCATGACCCCCTGCAGAATATTTTGTTCATGTTATCGGCATTTTTTCTGAATGCTGACGCTCCGGTTCATCCCCGCGACAGTCTCTCCGGCGTAATTGCGACTCATCAACTAGCCGCTTGTGGTGGGCCGGCGAGACTGGAGGCACACACAATGATGACCTTTTTTGCAAGAAGCGGATCGCTGGCAGCTTTGGCTTTGGCGCTTGCGTTCACTGTTCCAGCCGAAGCCCAAAGCCGGGCTGAAACCAGAAACGAAGCCAGGAGCGAGGGCAGCGTGCAGGTTCGCCAGGAAACTCGCGAAAGAGCCCCGCAGACGCGCGCTCAAAATCGCGGTGAACGTCGGGAAGCGCGAGCGCAGCGTTCGGCGGAAACACCGCTTTCAGCGCCCCAGCGTAGAGCCGCCGCTCCGCGCGGGCCCGGCGCCGATGTCGCAAACCGGGCCCAGCGCCCTGACCAGACGCAGCGGATTGCCCGCCGCAGTGAAAGCCGATCAGACGATGTAAATCGGCGCAGCGGAGATCGTAGTGACTACCGAAGCGGAGATCGCAACGATTACCGCAGAGGCGACCGTAGTGACTTCCGCAGCGGAGATCGCAGCGATTACCGCAGAAGCGACCGTAGTAACTACCGCAGCGGAGATCGCAGCGATTACCGCAGTGGGGATCGCAGCGATTACCGTAGAGGGGATCGCAGCGATCACCGCCGGTGGAATCGCGGGTGGCGCAGCAATCATAGCTACAACTGGGTCGATTATCGGCGGTCCAACCGCCACGTCTATCGCCCTGGCCGCTATTACGCACCCTACCGCTCGCACCGTTACAGCCGGCTGCACGTGGGTTTCCATCTTGACAACCTGTTCTATCAACAGCGATTTTTTATCAGCGACCCCTATTCCTACCGCCTGCCGCCAGTCTATGGGCCGTATCAGTGGGTGCGCTATTATGACGATGTGCTGCTGGTCAATATCTACACCGGCGAAGTGGTGGACACCATCTACGACTTCTTCTGGTAAGCCGGTCAACGATGTCGAACAGACCCCCGCCGGAGCGATCCGGCGGGGGTTTTTGTGCGGCGTCAGCGTTTGGCCGCGCCAAAGGGCAGCATCCGAAACCAAGCCCCGTCCCTATCGATGACAATATGCCAGAGCGTTGCCCGCGCCTGCTTGCGCCGCGCGCAGCGGTTGTTACCAAGTCCGGCATGGCCGCGCCCGACCCTGTCCCTGACCAGCAGGCGCTCGCCCGC
>JBGSKN010000158.1:0-1939 GCA_041741215.1 Erythrobacter sp.
AAAATGATGGCCGAACGGGCGATCTGATCCGGTGATATTGAAAGACGAAGCGTTCGAACACGGGCCAGACCCGGATAACCCCGGCTGGCGGCACTGGAACCTCAAGGATCACACGTTGTTCAACGGCGCGGTGATGGGCAAACTCATCACCCGCGTTGATGATGGCGGAGCAAATGGGCCTCGGGCGCGGCTGCGGATGTTCCCGCAGCGCCGCCATGAAAACCTGCAAGGCATTATCCACGGCGCGGTGACATTGTCGCTGATCGACATCTCGCTGTTCACCACCATGCACACGCTGGGAACAGGGAACGCCGGGCCTTCGGTCACGCTGGAACTGTCCACCCAATTTGTCGGCGGCGGCGATCCAGCACGGCCGCTGGACGCGGTGACAGAGATCGTGCGCGAAACCGGCAAGCTGGTATTCGTGCGCGGGATGGTGGAGCAGGAAGGCGATGTGGTCGCCAGCTTTTCGGGCATCGTGCGCAAGATGCAGATGCGCGCGTGAGCGGATTGCTGGCGCGTTACGCGGCGCTGATCGCCAGCGGCGAATTGCGCGATGACCCCGATCAGCGCGCGGCGGCAGAGCGGCTCGACCGATTGCAGCGCGAGCTGGAAGCGCCGCCTCCCAAAAAGAGCCTGTTCGCCCGGTTGACCGGAACACGCGAAGCGGCACCAGACCCGCGCGGCGTCTATCTGTGGGGCGGGGTCGGGCGCGGCAAGTCGATGTTGATGGACCTGTTCATCGAAACGCTAGGCATCGAGCGCAAGCGCCGCGACCATTTCCATTCCTTCATGCTCGAAGTCGATCGCCGGATTGCCGAAGCGCGCAAGGCCGAACTGAAAGACCCGCTTGTTGCAGTAGCAATGCGCATGGCCGAAGATGTCCGCTGCCTCGCGTTTGATGAGATGGTGGTGAACAACACCGCCGATGCGGCGATCATGGGCCGCTTTTTCACCGCGTTGATGGAATACGGCACGGTGGTCGTCACCACCAGCAACCGGCCCCCGCGCGATCTTTACAAGGACGGACTGAACCGTTCGCTGTTCGTGCCCTTCATCGATCTGGTCGAGGCGCGGATGGACGTGCTTTCGCTGAACGGGCCGACCGACTACCGGCTCGACCGTATCGGCGGGCTGGCGACATGGCACGCACCGATGGGCGACGCCGCCACCGCGCAAGTGCGCGAAGCCTTTTTCCGCCTGACCGATTTTGAACCCGAAGATGCCGCTCACGTGCCCAGCGGTGAACTCGATCTGGGCGGCGGGCGCTCGCTCTACGTGCCCAAATGCTTGAAAGGAGTGGGCGTTTTCAGCTTTCGCAAGCTGTGCGGCGAAAACCGCGGGGCGGCGGATTACCTCGCGATTGCGCGGGCGTTCCACACGGTGATCCTTGTCGGCATCCCGCGCATGGGGCCAGAGAACCGCAACGAGGCGATCCGTTTCACCAAGCTGATCGATGCGCTCTACGAACACCGGGTCAAGCTGTTCACGACCGCTGCGGCGGTGCCGGAGGAACTGTATCAGGCGGGCGACGGCGCATTTGAATTCGCGCGCACGGTCAGCCGCTTGAACGAAATGCAGAGCGCGGAGTACATGGCGCTCGGCCACGGGTCTGAGGGATAGGCGCTGCGGCCTAACCGCTCACACCCAACTGCGTCAGCGATTTTTCCAGCATCAGCAATTGCCACAGCGTGCGCGAATGACCTGCGCGCCCTGCGATATGCGCTTCGGCCATCGCGGCAATCACTTTCGGCTGGAAAAACCCGGTCTGCGCCAGCCCGCCGCTTGCCCCGATCCCCCGCGCCGCGCCTGCCAGCGGCCCGCGCAGCCATTCGGCAATCGGGGTCACAAACCCCTGTTTGGGCCGGTAGAGAATATCGCTGGGCAGATAGCGTTCGAGCGATTTCTTGAGCAGGTATTTGCCGGTTCCGCCCTTGAC
>JBGSKN010000159.1:0-1791 GCA_041741215.1 Erythrobacter sp.
CGTTGGGTTGGCGCAGGGATCGCGGCAAGCAAGGGCGCGATTGCCACCGTCATCAAGTCGGTCGGCACCGATTACCACCGCAACCCGCACACCGGCGGCACCAGCTTTCCTGAAGGTGTGAAGCCGACCCCGGCGGGCGCACTGAGCCTGCCCGATGCCGAGAACCTTGAACGGATGTTTGCCCGCGCTGGGGGCCGTCCGGTCACCATGAAGCTCGAAATGAACCCGCGCCAGATCGGACAGACCCAAAGCGGCAATGTGGTGGCTGAGGTGGTCGGACGCAATCCGTCGCTCCCGCCGGTGCTGCTCGCCTGCCATATCGACAGCTGGTGGAATGCGCCCGGCGCGTTTGACGATGGCGCGGGCTGCGCGATCATCGCAGCGGCAGCGTTTCACGTGAAACATTCGGGCCAGCCCCTGCGCACCATCCGTCTGTTGATGGCTGGAGCCGAGGAAACCGGGCTCTGGGGTAGCCGAGCCTATAGCAAGGCGCACCTGGACACGCCTGTTGCTGTAGGAATTGAGAGTGATTTCGGGGCTGACCGCATCTGGCGGTTCGATTCGAACTTTCGCGAGACCAACCCCGCTCTGCACAAACGGATTGCCGCTGCGGTCGTCCGGTTCGGGGTGTCGACCGGCAGTGACGCAGCGACCGGCGGGGCCGATCTCAACATCGTGTGCGATCAGAAGGGCGCTTTGGTCGATCTCCAGCAGGATGGCACCCGCTATTTCGATCTGCACCACACGCCTGACGATACGCTCGACAAGATCGACATCGTGCAGCTGCGCCAGAACGTTGCGGTGTGGACGCAGGTGGTCGGCATCCTCGCCAATCAGGACACCGCGATCCTGACCGGCACCCCGATCCCCGCAGCCCCGCCGATCATGTAATGCATTAATTGTCGGGAAGGCTACTGTGCGGGCGCAATCGCTGCACGGGATGGATGGAAAGTGCCCTACCGGGCCGCAGGCGGCGCGACCGGTTTCAAAAGCCGCAATCCCGCCGCATAGGCAAGCACCAGCATCGTCACCGCGGCAAACGACCATTTCAGCGTCGTGAAGATGCTGGCCAGCCAGGCCAGCGCCACCGGCTGATCCGGATGCAGGCTCAACAATATGAAAATCATTGTGTTTTCCAGAAGGTCGAACCCGAACAACAGCAGCGGCGGCACCAGAGGCCAGCGCGCTTGCGCCAATCGGGTGGTTCGCGTGAGAAGCGCAATCGCCCAGACGAACATCAGGGTGTAGCTGATCGGATAGGCAATATCCGCCGTCACCACAAACATACGATAGGCGCTGCGTCCCGAGTCCGAAAAGGCGCTGATTTTCGCAAACGCTTCGGCCGGGGTATAGGCGAACATCAGGTCGAGCGGCCCGGCACCCGGGGTCGTCATCAATTCTGCCCCGATGCGCGGCATCACGCCATAACGAATACCTGCGCAAACCAGGACAACGATCAGCAATCGCCGGATGGAAGCCGCCGCGATCAGCCTGTCGAATAATGTCATTGTCGATTCCTTCTGAGGCAGGCTTATACCAAGGTTCGATCAGCCCCACCTCATCGGATTATGGAAAAGTGGTCGGGGAGACAGGATTGCGCCTTCTCATCCAACATTTTCTAATGATATTAGAAGGTTAGCGACCGTTTTTCGGGTTACCTGCACCCTTACCAACACTCGCTTCACCGCAGTTTTTGCACGCTTGGCCGCGCTTCCGTGGTTGCAAGCCGTTCCGTGCCGTCCCAGCGTGTCGCCATCATAACAAACGCCGCGCACGTTGCAATCCCGAGCA
>JBGSKN010000160.1:0-2028 GCA_041741215.1 Erythrobacter sp.
CGCGCCGAACACCGTGCCGGGCGCAACCTTGCGATGATCGATCGCAAAGCCGGTGACGCTGACATCGCCCGCCCCGTCTGGTGCAAGCCGCGCGCGCCGCATCAGGTCGGCCAGCCGCATCAGTGCTTGTCCACCAGGTAGCGCAGATCGGAAATATCGACATCGCGCCGCTCGTCCGGCTGCACCCCCAGCATCGGGCCGATGCGCGGCACCAGCCTGCCCACCACCGGCGCAGCGTTGAAGGCGGCGGTGCGCTGGAACGATGATGCGACCGTGCCCTTTGGCTCGTCGATCACGATCACCACCACATATCGCGGCGCATCAAGCGGGAAGGCAGCGGCGAAGGATGATACCAGCGAGGTCTTGTTATACCCCCCGCCCGAAGCTTTCTCAGCCGAGCCGGTCTTGCCCCCGATCCGGTATCCGGGCGCATCGGCGCTCCTGCCGGTGCCATAAAGCGAGATCATCCGCAGAATCTGCCGCATCCGCGATGAGGTCGATTCCTTGAACACCCGCCGCCCGCGCGGCACATCGGCAGGATCAAGCTTCATCAGCGTTGACGGACGCCATATCCCGCCATTGACCATCGCGGCATAGGCGCTCGCCAGATGCAGCGGGGTGACTGCCAGGCCATGCCCATAGCTGACCGTCATGTTGGTGATGCGGCTCCACTTGCCCTTGGGCCACAGCGGATAGCCGCGCGCGGGCAGTTCGATGAAGGGGCGGCTGTCCATGCCCAGATCGATCATCGTGCGGCGCAGGCGTTCAGGCCCGAGTTCATCCGCCACCCGCGCGGTGACGGTGTTGGAGGAATAGACCAGCGCCTGCGGCACATTGAGCGTATCGCCCTTGGGTTTAAGATCCCTGATCGTGCGGCGCCCGACCTCGACCGGGGTGGCATTCCACGGCGTGGCCAGATCGCGCACCACACCGGCATCAATCGCAGCGGCAATGCTCAACGGCTTGAAGGTCGAACCCAGTTCGTAAACCCCGTTGGTGACGCGGTTGAATACGTTTTCGGCCCCGGCTGCGCCCGCAGTATTGGGATCGAATTCGGGCAAGGAGGCCATCGCCATCACTTCGCCGGTATCGACATCCAGCACGATTCCCGCCGCGCCAATCGCATTGGTCGCCAGCATCCCGCGCCGCAATTCATCCTCAAGCGCGCCCTGCACCCGCACATCGATCGACAGCGCAACCGGATCAGCGCGCGTATCGGGATTGCCGAGCCGCGCATCGAGCACCTGTTCCATCCCGGTCTGGCCGCCCTTGCCTTCCACGACATAGCCCAGCACATGCGCCGCCAGCGTGCCTTGCGGGTAGTAGCGATCAGTCTCACGCGGGATTTCCAGCGCGATTTCGCCCAGCGCAAACACCTTGTTGGCCTCTTCGGGGAGCAGGCGGCGGCGCAGATAGCCCGCCCGGCCCGAAGCCAGCCGGCTGGCCATGCGCGCTTCGTCGATATCGGGGAAAATCGCCTTCAGCGCCCGCGCGACTTCTTGCGGGCTGCGCACCAGCGGCGCGCCAACATCGCCCATCGCTTTGGGATCGAACCACAATGCATAGGCCGGATAGGCGCGCGCCAGGGTTGCGCCATTGCGATCGGTGATCTCCCCGCGCGAAGGCAGCAATGCGTCTTGCAGGCTGGTGCGCTGCGGCGTTTGCCCGGCCAGCCCCAAAGAGCCGATCCGCAGCAGCGCGATCAGCGTAATCAGGGCAAATGCGATCAGGATCCACAGCACCCGGAACCGGGCAGTCCACAATAATTGCGCCCGCAGATTGACGCTCTGCACGCGGCCAGCGGGAATTGAAGGGACTGCCGCAGCGGCAGTCATGGTGTTCATTCGCTGACGCCCTTGGCGGCGATGTTGGTCTGGGCCTGCGCGGCGCGGATCGGTGAAGCTTCGATCAGGAAATCGCCAAAGGCGTCGCTGAACACTTCGCCCGCACCCCGCTCGCTGGCGGCATAGGCGAGCGTCACGGCCGCGCCCGACACGGGCGAACGCATCGGCGCTTCGGCAGCGCTGC
>JBGSKN010000161.1:0-7904 GCA_041741215.1 Erythrobacter sp.
GTCGGGCAGCGGCGCGGCGCGCGCAGCGGCGGCGGCCAGCACACGATCAGCAAATCCTGCGCTGAGATCCGGCACCGGATAATCATCCATCCTGCGAGCCAGCGGGCTGCCGAAGATGTTGTCGTCGGTGCTCATTGCGCACCTCCTTCCCCAAAAATTGCATAGGCCCTGCGCAATGCGGTGCGCGCGCGCAGCAGCAAGGATTCAAACGCCTTGATATTCATTTCGAGCGTTTCGGCAGCGGCGGCATTGGACATATCCTCGTAATAGGTCAGCACGATCGCGGCACGCTGGCGTTCGGGCAGTGCGGCGATCAGCGCGCGGGCTGACCGATCACGCTCCCCGGCTTCGATCAGCGCATCGGCGAGCGGTGCCTCATCCTCGCGATCCGGCACCTCGCCAGCAGACATCCGCCGCCCGCGCCGCAACCGGTCAATCGCAAGGTTGGTCACCACCCGGTTGAGCCACCCGCCCAGCCGGAGCGCCGCCGCAGCCTGGCTTTCAACCGGATGGCGCGCGGCGATTTTCGGGGCCTGATCCCACAATCGCAGCATCGCTTCCTGCACCAGATCCTCGGCCTCATTGGCATCGCCTGTCATGCGAAAAGCGATGCGTTGCAGCGAGGCCGCGTAAAGCGTGATGGCTTCACGCAGCGCTGCCGGATCGCGCGCCGCCAACCGCGCCGCCAACGCCGCATCCGCGCCGCAATCAGCGCGCGCTCCGGCAATGGTGGATGGCTTGCCGCTGGCATTCATGATTGCGCGCAAATGACCCCGGTTTCATGTGATTTTCGTCGACTGTTCGAAGGTATAACGCGGCGTTTGCGCAAACCCTTCGCGCCAATGTCAATCAGCGCGCGGCAGGCGCAGTTCGACCAGCAGGCCTCCCAGATCCTCGCTGGTGCCCAATTGGACGCTGCCGCCATAGATTTCCGCAACATCGCGCACAATCGCGAGGCCCAGTCCGGTACCCGGCTTGTCAGTATCAAGCCGCATCCCGCGATCAAAGATACGAATCCGCTCCGCCTCCGGGATGCCCGGCCCGTCATCCTCGACCCAGATCAGGCACTGCTTCGGATCGCGCGGGGCCTCGTCCTCATCGGGATCGATGGTGACAAACACGCTGCCGCCGCCATATTTCGCCGCGTTTTCGATCAGATTGCCGAGCAGTTCATCCAGATCCTGCCGCTCGAGCGTAACGGCGGCCGAACGGCTCCCGGCAATGTCGAGGCGGCCTTCGGGGTAAAGCCGCTCTACCGCACGGCGCACAGCCTCGGCGCTTGCCATCACGTTGGTTTGGGCATGGCCAACCGCGCGGCGGCCCACAGCGCGGGCGCGGGCAAGGTGGTGATCGACATGGCGCTGCATCGTGCGCGTCTCGCGCATCACCGCTTCGCCCAGATCAGGCGCGCGCGCGGTGGCCGCATTGGTCAGCACCGTCAGCGGGGTCTTGAGCGCGTGCGCGAGATTGCCCGCATGGCGGCGGGCTTCCTCAGCTTGTTTTTCGGAATGTTCTATCAGCGCGTTGAGCTCCTCAACCAGCGGCTGAACTTCGAGCGGGAGTGGTTCGGTAATCCGGTTCGCGCCGGTGGTGCGCAGGTTCTGGATTGCCGCGCGCACCCGCCTGAGCGGTGACAGGCCGTAACGGATCTGCAGCATCGCCATCACCAGCAGGCCCAGCCCCAGTATCGCAAAACTCCAGATCAGGATCAGCCGCACGCGCCCGACCTGCGTGTCCATCTGCTCGGTCGCGCTGGCCACCGCAAACGTCCAGCGGGTCTCGCTGCCGGGCAGGATCACAGTGCGTTCAGCAATCCTCAGCGGCTCACCAGTGAACTGGTCGGAATCGTGGAAATGGGCTTCGCTATCGAAGTGGCCACCCTCGTCAACGGCGCCCTCCAGCTTGAGCGTGCGATCCCACAGGCTGCGCGAGGCGATCGGTTCGTATTCGCCGCCGCTGATCTGCCAGTACAGCCCGCTGCCCGGCTCAAGGAAGCGCTGGTCGCCCAGCGTGCGATAAAACCAGACTTCACCGAATGGATCAATCTCGGCCGAGGCGATCATCGCGGTGAGGATATATTCGAGCTGTTCGTCGAAATTGGATTCGACCTGGGTGGTCAGCAAGCGTTCAAGCGCAATTCCGCCGACCAGCAACAGCACAAAGATCCAGCCCGCCGCGATCAGCCCCATCCGCCGGGCGAGGCTGGCGAGCGGGGTGGAGGCTGACAGCCCGGTCACATCGGCTGGCACAGCGACGGCCTCACCTTCAGGCAAGGCCTTTTGCGCGTCGCCGCCCTTGCCCGACGCCTCAGGCGCGCGGTGCGTCGGCGGGGTCGTCGAGGCTGTAACCAAGGCCACGGATGGTCGTTATCACGTCTGCGCCAAGTTTTTTGCGGATACGGGTGACAAACACTTCGATGGTGTTCGAATCCCGGTCGAAATCCTGATCGTAGATATGTTCGATCAGTTCGGTGCGGCTTACCACCTTGCCCTTGTGGTGCATCAGGTATGACAGCAGCTTGTATTCCTGCGCAGTCAGTTTGACCGGCTCACCATCCAGCGTCACCCGGCCAGAACGCGTGTCCAGCCGCACATCGCCTGCGGTCAATTCGGACGAGGTGTTGCCCGAAGCCCGGCGGATCAGCGCGCGCAGGCGGGCAATCAGTTCCTCGGTCTGGAATGGCTTGGCAAGGTAATCATCCGCGCCCGCATCAAGCCCCGCGACCTTGTCCGACCAGCTGTCACGCGCAGTCAGCACCAGCACCGGGAAAGCGCGGCCCTCGCGCCGCCACATGCCAAGCACGGTCAGCCCGTCAATTTCGGGCAGGCCGAGATCGAGCACCACTGCGTCATAATCCTCGGTCGAGCCCATGAAGTGCCCGTCCTCGCCATCGGCAGACAGATCGACGGCATAGCCCTGCTGTTCCAGCGTCGATTTGAGCTGCGCGCCGAGGGTCGGTTCGTCTTCGACGATCAGAATGCGCATAATCCACCATTTTCCTGCATTGTTATTGGCCGGGTCGTGCGCTTTCGGAAACAACGCGTCAAGCAAGGGCCATGCCCTGCAGCAGCCGCTTTCCCCCGATGATCGCGCATAGCGGTCAGCCGATCAGCGCGAACGACCGATGATCCGCCCCGTTCGGGCATCAACATCGACATAGGTCACCCGGCCATCGCGGATGAATTTGAGCCTGTAGGCACGCGCCGTGGAATCATACGCGGGGCCAAGATATTCGCTGCCCTGCATCTGCGGCAGGATGCGCCGTTCGATCTCACGGAGGGACAATTGCGTACCAGCGCGCGCTTCGCGCCGGGCCTCGCCCTGATCGCCGCGCGACTGATCCTGCGCCGCCGCTGGCGTGCTGATAGCCACCAACGCGAGCGCTGCGATGCAACCTGCAAACAAGGATTGGATGGTTTTCATGACAAGACCATGCCTAGCCAGCGCCCATTGAACAAGCCGTGAATGAGTTACGGCCCGGTTGCTGCGGCGGGATCCTTTACCAGTTCATACTTGATGGTGATGCTGATCCCGGTGGAAACCATCCCCGGCTGAACCGGCGCCATGGCGAAACCCTTGTCCGAACTGGCGCGCATCATCGCCAGTTCGGGCATGGCCCCGCGCCCTTCGATGCTTTCAGCAATCGCCAGCACCTTCGCACTGTCATACCCGAACAGATCGGCATAGGCCTGCACCCGTGCCTGCGCCCGTTCGATCGCGCGCTTGCGGGCAGTGTCCTTGGCCGGTTCATCATTCTCGATTGCGAAACTGGGCCCGTTGAGATCCGTCGCGCCCGCTGCAACCAGCGCATCGAGCACCTTGCCCGCATCGTCGATCTTGCGCAGGATCACGCTGACCCGGTTGGATGCCTGATAACCCCGGAAAACCTGCCGCCGCGCCTCCTGATCATAATCATAGGCCGCGTTCAGGTTGATGCCGGTGGTCTGAATATCCTTGTCCGCCACCCCCAGCGCTTTGATCCGGGCGATCACCTTTACCATCTCGGCTGAGTTCATCCGCAAAGCCTCGGTTGCACTCGCCGCTTCGCTGGAAACGCCCGCGCCGATGGTGGCAATGTCGGGCGCGACCGACACGCTTTCGAACACGTTGAGTGCAACCACCGGGCCGTCGGCGCTGATTGCGATTTCTGCCGCAGCAAGGCTGTGGAAAGGGATTGCCAGCGCACTTGCTGCAAGCAGGGTCATTGCGGGTCGGATCATTCTGCGTTCCTCCAATTTTCCCGGCTCCTGCACCGGGTGAGCTTTCGCGGGACTGAACCGCCCATTGCGCCGGGTTGCCGCGCGGGCTTGTGGCGCAGGCCGCAAGCCCCTAGGTGGCGCTTCCGATGGCGCAACCTCCTATCTTTTCGTTCGAAGGGCTCGCCCTGCAACAAGGCGGGCGCTGGCTGTTTGGCGGGCCGTCGCCTGATAGCGGAACCCCGCCAATCGATCTGCACGTGCTCCCCGGTGATCGGCTTGCACTGATAGGCCGAAACGGCGCTGGCAAGACCACGCTGCTGCGCCTTATCATGGGGCGCATCGATGCAGATCGCGGCCAGCGGCGCGTGAAGCAGGGAAGCCGGATCGTGTTTCTGGAACAGGAACCCGACTATTCCGGCCCCGGCACGCTGATGGACTTTGCGCTTGCCGGCGAAGACGCCCCCGCTGCGCACGAGGTAGAGGCGATTGCTGGCCAGCTCGGCATCGACATGAGCCAGATGTCGGCGAGCGCCAGCGGCGGCGAACGGCGGCGCGCGGCGATTGCCCGTGCCTTGGCGCAAGACCCTGATTTGCTGCTGCTGGACGAGCCGACCAACCACCTCGATCTTTCCGCGATCGACTGGCTTGAGGACTGGCTGACCCGCTATCGCGGCGCGTTCATCACGATCAGCCATGATCGCACCTTCCTTACGCGCCTGACGCGCGCGACCCTGTGGCTCGACCGCGGGACCTTGCGCCGCAAGGAAATTGGTTTTGGTGGGTATGAGGCATGGGAAGAACAAGTCTATGCCGAAGAGGCCCGCGCGGCCGAACGGATGGACGCCAAGCTGAAGATCGAGGCGCACTGGCTCGAACGCGGCGTCACCGCGCGGCGCAAACGCAATCAGGGGCGGCTGGAAAAGCTGTTCCAGATGCGCGCGGCGCGCGCCGCGATGATTTCCGGCGCGGGCACGGCCAAGCTCAAACTTTCCAGCGATGATGACTTCAAATCGAAGTCGGTGATCGTCGCGGAGGGGATTTCCAAAACCTATGATGGCCGCCCGATCATCAAACCGTTCAGCCTGCGCATCCAGAACGGCGACCGCATCGGGATCGTCGGTGCCAACGGCGCGGGCAAGACCACGCTGCTGAAAATGCTCACCAAAGAGCTGGAGCCTGACACCGGCAGCGTCACCCATGCGCGCACCCTATCGGGCGTGATGATCGACCAGCAGCGCAAGCTGCTCGAACCGGGGGCCACGGTGCGCCAGATCCTGGCCGAAGGCGGCGACTGGATCGATGTGCGCGGGGTGAGAAAGCACGTGCAGGCCTATCTCAAGGACTTCCTGTTCGATCCCGGCCTGGTCGATACCAAGGTCGGCATCCTGTCCGGGGGCGAGCGCTCCCGCCTGCTGTTGGCGCGCGAATTTGCCCGCACCGCCAACCTGCTGGTGCTGGACGAACCGACCAATGATCTTGACCTCGAAACGCTTGATTTATTGCAGGAAGTGATCGCCGATTTTGATGGCACGGTGCTTATCGTCAGCCACGACCGCGATTTTCTCGACCGCACGGTAACGGTGACACTTGGCCTCGACGGGTCGGGCAAGGTGGACATTATTGCAGGCGGTTATGCCGATTGGGAGGCGAAGCGCAAGACGCCGCCAACGCCGATCAATCGCGCCCCTAACGGCAGGCTGGCGCAGCCTGGCATGGGTCAAGAAGGGCCTAACCGCAACCAGCCGGACAGGCTGCCTGCGCCCACCAAAACGTCCTACAAGGACCAACGCGATTACGAAATCCTGCCAACCCGGATCGAAGAACTGGAAACAGCAATAGCCAGGGGAGAGGCGCTGCTGGGCGACCCTGAACTATATTCCAGAGACCCCCAAAGGTTCGCAACGATCAGCCAAGGCATAGCCAACGCGCGTGCTGAGCGCGATGCTGCGGAGGAACGCTGGCTGATGCTGGCCGAGCAGATCGAGGGCTGAGAAACAAGCCGCGCCCGCGCCCTCTCGACGCGCCCCGACTTCAGGCGATCCGATAATAATCCGCGACCCGCTCCAGCGCGATTTTCAGCACCAGTTTGCCGCTTCTGGTCGGCCAGCCGAGCGCTTTTTCGGCTTCGGGCAGCGACTCGCCCGCGCACACCACGCGCCACAGGATATCCTCCAGCCCCTTGCCTGCCGCCTTGATTGCCCCGTCGAACCGCTGGCGCGCGGCGATCTGGCGTTCGTTGGGGGATAGCCCGCGATCCCCGGTCGATTTCACCCGCACCGGATCCCAGCGCATGGTGATGCTGGCGGATAATTGCGCATGTTCGTAATCGGCGCGCAGCTTCTCGCCCGCGCTCAGCAACCGTTCGCCCAGATGCCCGCGCGCGTGGAGCCATGCCAGCGGGGATTCGGCAAGGTTGACGGTGACCGTGCGCGAAGGCCGGGGGCCTTTGATCCCTCCTCCGCAGCGCGGGCCTTCGGGGGTGAGTTCGCGTTCAACCAGTTCGCGCTTCATGGCAATCCTTCCGTTTGATGACGGATTACGGCTTGCCAAGGCGGCGCGTTTGTAGGAAAGGACAAACCAATCCGGTTAATTAATAAGGCGCATCATGACCAACCGCATCCGGGATCTTCGCAAGGCCAAGGGCATGACGCTCGCCGATCTTGCCGCTGCCTGCCAACCGCCCACCACCGCGCAGACCATCGGGCGGCTTGAAACCGGGATGCGCAGCCTTTCGCTGACATGGATGAACCGCATCGCTGCCGCGCTTGGGGTCGATCCGGCCAGCCTGATGCGCGCCGACAGCGCCGCCCCGGCGCGGATCGTTGCCGAACTTGGCCCCGCAGGGCCTGAGGCGCTGACCACCGCGCGTGAGGCCGTGTTGCCGAGCGACCTCTCCTCGGATCCCGATGCGCCCGCGCCGCTTGTGTTAGCCGTGACCGCGAGCGTCGGGGAATATCGCGCCGGCGATCTGGTATGGCTGCAACCGCTCGATCCCGGGTCGGCACCGGCTGCGATTACCCAGGCGATGAACCGTGATTGCCTCGTCCCCCGGCCCGGCGGCAGGTTTGCCTTCGGGCGGCTGATCGACCGGCGCGGCACTTTGGCCGGGCTGTTGCCACCGGGCGCGGGGCAGAAACAGGTGGTGGTCGATAATCCGGCATGGATTGCGGTTGCGATCATGCTGGTCAGGCCGCTTTAACCGCTGTGCGCCTAGACCTTGCAACATGAAGCACGTTCTCGCCCTGTCCACGCTTTATCCCAACGCGGTCAATCCGCGCTTCGGGACATTTGTGGCGCGGTCGCTTGAGGCGCTGGCAAAGCGCGGTGACTGGCGCGTGACGCTGGTCAATCCCATCGGCCTCCCCCCGCTGGCGCTGGGCCGCTATCGCCCGCTGGCAGAGCTTGCCCCGATTGGCGTCGAAAACGGCGTCACCGTCCATCGCCCGCATTTCACGCTGATCCCGCGGATCGGCGCGCGCCGCAACGCTGCTGCCATCGCCCGTGCGGTACTGCCGCTGGCGCGCCATATCCATGCCAAAACACCGATCGATGTTATCGACGCGCAATTCTTCTTCCCCGATGGCCCCGCCGCCGCCCTGATCGCACGCGGGCTAAAGCAGGCTGGCGGCCTGCCGCTGTCGATCAAGGCGCGCGGCAGCGACATCACTTTCTGGGGCGAGCAGAGTTTCGCCCGCCAGCAGATGC
>JBGSKN010000162.1:0-8878 GCA_041741215.1 Erythrobacter sp.
TCCTGCACCGGCCACATGTCCCAATACAGCCGTGCAGGGTCAAGCCGCGACCGGCAAGGCGCGGTGATCGGCGGGATCAGCGCCGCCGCGCCGGGCCGAATCTGGCGCACGTGCTCCGCGGTCCAGGCTGTCGTCATGGCAGCAGCTTATCCCAAATCCTGAATCAAAAAGCCGGGCCGGCCGCCGGGGGAGTTGGCGGCCGGCCCGTTTACGGGGGAATGGATCAGAAGTCGAACCGCACCGAAGCCAGCACCGTCCGCCCCGCGATCGAGCGCGCACGCACGATGCTATTGCCGGGGATTGCGCCTTCTTCCGCTTCGGTAAAGCCGTTGGAGTTGAACAGGTTCTGCGCGTTCAGCCCGATTTCGATCCGGTCAACCGGACGCACCGCCACAAACGCGTTGACCTGCGTAAATCCGGGCAGTTTCAACTGGTTCGAATCCTGCGTGAAGCTGTTGGTGGTGCCAACGACATTCGCGCCCAGCGTGAACAGATCGGCATCATATTGCGCGGTCGCCTGATAGACGAGATCGGCCTGACGCCGCGGCGTGTTGCCGATGACGCTGGTATCCAGCGCATCCTTGATTTCCGCGTCGGTCCAGGTCGCGCCGCCCGACAGGGTGAACCCGCCGGTGTGATATGCCGCTTCGAGTTCGAGACCGTAAGCTTCAAACTCGGTGTCGAACAGCACCAGCGGGGCGATGTCGACATTGGTTTCCGAAGTTTTAGCATAGAAGCCGGTGGCAAACAGCGACAATCCGTTGGCCTGATATTTCAGCCCCGTTTCGAGCTGATCGACCTTGGCGATGACCCCCGAATCGCCGCCCGGCAGGCTGCCATCAACCGCGCTGACTGCGGGCGAAAACAGGCTGCGATCGGCGGTATGGCGGCCACCCTGGCTGTAGCGCGCGAAGATACCCAGATCATCGCTCAGCAGATAATTCGCGCCGAGCGAGAAGCTGAAATAATCGAAATTGTAATTGACCGGACGCGCACTGCCAAGCGGGAGAACGCTGGTTTGGCCCTCTGCCGGGCTGATCACACCGTCATTATCGAAATCAAAGCTGCTAAGCCCGATTCCAAAGCCGCTGTCGGCCCCGGTGATCGTGCCATCGGCATCACCGAAGTCGTAACGGATGCTGCCATCAAGCGTCAGCCGGTCAAGTTCGAGCGAGAGCGACGCGAACGGCGCATAGGTGCTGTAATCGACATCATAGTTGCGGCGGCAGCAGTTGCCGAAAAAGCTCGCGCCGAACCCGACAGTGCCGTTTTGCGTGACGAGATCGCCGTTTGCATCGCGGATGTCGACCAGCACGGCCTCACCATTGCCCTGCACGGTCTGGACGTGCGAGGTCCACAGCCAGTCGGTATCGATGGTCTGGCGCGACAGGTAAAAACCGGTGGTGAAATTGGCCGAACCGCCGCCGAAATCGAATTCCTTGTTCACCCGGAAATCATTGGTGACGTTGTCGAGGCTGTTGAGCCGGACGTTGAATACCACCACATTGGTGAGCAGCCCGTTGCCGCCGATATTGGCGGCATTGGCCACTGTCCCGGTGCTGGGGCCAGAGGCGAATTCAATCGTCGAACCCGCACCGCCGATGGCGTCTGCGACATTCTGCGCCGTGTCCGCACTTGCCGGGAAGGGCGATTGGAAGCTGCCCGAATTATCGGAAAAACGGAACCGGTTGGTCAGCGTCCATCCGCCACCCACGTCGATGTCGCTTTCAATCCCGAAGGCAAAGCTTTCGACCGAAAGCCCGTCGCGGAAATCAAAGCTGGCCGGGTTGTTGTTGCCATCCAGCGTTACCGCCGGGGTCAGGAACGGGCTGAGCAGCGAATCCCGGCGCGGGTTGAAGCCGGGGATCGCATTGAAATCGGGGCTGTCGTTGGTGCCGCCAACAAACACCGGCTGCGGCAGGATGGTGGGGGTGCGATCATCCAGATATTTGGCGGAAAAGCGGATATAGCCGCCATCGAATTCCTTGGTGATATTGGCCTTGATCTGACCGCCATCATAGCCGTTGAAGCCGATATCGCGCGGGCCTTCGCCGGTGCGGTAGAACCCGCCGACGTGGAAATAGAGGTCGTCAGCCAATGGCACGCCATAATCGAAATCGAGCCGATAGCTTTCAAAATCAACCCCGACGCTGCCCTGGATCGCGCCGCCTTCCTGCTGGCCGGTCTTGGAGATGAAGTTGATCACCGCCCCCGGCGCGTTGGAGGCGAAGGTCGATGCCGAACCGCCGCGCACCGCTTCGACGCGGGCGACGCTGCGATCAGCACGCAGGAAGTTATCGGCGTTGCCGAAGATGATGTCGCCAAATTCAAGGATCGGCAGGCCATCTTCCTGCAACTGGATATAGCGCGCACCGCCGGTTGATACCGGAATGCCGCGCACCGCGATATTGGCGTTGCCTTCGCCGCCCGATGCTTCGGATCGGATGCCGGGGATCTGGCGGATCAGGTCGGCCGACGAGGGCGAACCAAGATTGGCGATGGTATCCGCGCCGATGGTGCTGACCGAAACCGAACTTTCAATCCGGTTCTGGCCGCGCGCAACCGCGGTGACGATGATTT
The DNA here is from genome assembly GCA_041741215.1 of Erythrobacter sp. GTDB lineage: Bacteria > Pseudomonadota > Alphaproteobacteria > Sphingomonadales > Sphingomonadaceae > Erythrobacter. Next base: position 2,581 of record JBGSKN010000162.1, read on the forward strand.
CGTTGCCCTGGGTCTCAGCCGTTTCAGCGGCGAGGTCGTCCTGCGCCAGAGCCGGACTGGCAAGGGCGCACATGGCGGCACTTGCGCAAAGCGCGATACGCAATTTCATGGGTAATCTCCTCTCGAATGCGCGCTTCTGCGGCGCTGACAGGCCCATGACTACGCCTGTTGCAAACGATTGCAACAGGAATCTTGCAAACGTTTGCAAATTGCGGAGAAACGTGTCACTTCCATGTCACAGCGCGGCGACAGATCCGTGCGGACAAGAGGATCGGACAGGCGCATATGACGGAAAAGCCCCGGCTTTCGCTGCTGCGAATCATCGAAATGAACATCGGCTTTTTCGGCCTGCAGTTCAGTTTCGGGCTACAACAGGCCAATATGGGGCCGATCTACGGTTTTCTGGGCGCGGATGAGGCGACCATGCCGCTGTTGTGGCTGGCAGGCCCGATGACCGGTCTGATCATCCAGCCGATTGTCGGCGCGATGAGCGACCGGACCAACACCCGCATGGGCCGCCGCACGCCCTATTTTCTGATCGGCGCGGTGATCTGTTCGCTGTCGCTGTTTGCCATGCCCTATTCGAGCACGCTGCTGATGGCGGCGAGCCTGCTGTGGATCCTCGACGCGGGCAACAACATCACGATGGAGCCATACCGCGCCTATGTCGCGGACCGGCTCAAGGCGAGCCAGCGGTCGGTCGGGTTTCTGACCCAGAGCGCGTTTACCGGGCTGGCGCAGACATTATCCTATCTCGCGCCCAGCCTGCTGACCGCGTTTGTGGCGCGCGACGTGCTGGATGCCAATGGCATTCCGGTGATCGTGCGGATTGCCTTCGTCATCGGCGCGATCCTGTCGATCTCGACCATCGTGTGGTCGGTGTTCCGGGTGCCCGAACTGCCGCTGACCGAAGCGCAGCAGGCCGATCTGGAGGCCAAACCGCTCACCGTGCGCGCCACCTTCACCGAAATCCGCGACGCGATCCGCGATATGCCGCGCCCGATGCGGCAATTGGCGGCGGCGATGCTGTGCCAATGGTATGCGATGTTCGCTTACTGGCAATATATCACCTTTGCCGTGGGACGTAGCATCTACAACACCAGCGCGCCCGCCAGCGTCGCCTTTCGCGAAGCCACGCTGACAACGCAGCAAGCCGGCGCGCTGTATAATTTCATCGCGTTTCTGGGTGCGCTGGCGCTGATCCCGGTGGTCTCCCGCTTCGGGGCACGGCACGTCCATGCGGTGTGCCTGGCCGCATCGGGCGCGGCGATGCTGATGATCCCCGGCGCAAACACCCCTGCGGCGCTGTTTGTGCTGATGCTGGGGATCGGGATTGGCTGGGCGGGGATGATGGGCAACACCTATGTGATGCTGGCCGATTGCATCCCGCCCGAACGCAATGGCATTTACATGGGCGTTTTCAATCTGTTCATCGTCATACCGATGCTGATCCAGACGCTCACCATGCCGCTGATCTATCGCCCGCTGCTGGGCGGCGATCCGCGCAATGTGCTGATGCTGGGCGGTGTCTTGATGCTGGCGGGCGCGATAGCTACGCTGCGGGTGGATGCCGGGCACCGCCGCCCGCGCGAACAGGGGCTGATGACAGGCTAGACATGGGTGAGGACAGGACGGCGCGCACCGCGGTGCGCACCATTACCGATCTGGCACGGCTGGCCGGGGTCTCCCCCGGCACGGTTTCGCGCGCGCTGGCGGGCAAAAGCCTGGTCAACACCAAAACCCGCGAGAAGATCGAGGCGATTGCCCGCGAACATGGGTTCCGCCCCAACCAGATGGCGAGCGGATTGCGCCGCCAGAAGACCGGGGTGATCGGGGTGGTGATCCCGCTGGGCCATGACACCCGCCAGCAGATTTCGGACACGTTCTTCATGACCTTGCTCGGCTTCCTCGCGGATGAGCTGACGCTGGAAGGCTACGATCTGATGCTGCGCCGGGTCGTGCCCAAGGACGATGCCGACTGGCTCGACCGGTTTATCGGATCGGGCATGATCGACGGGGTGATCGTGATCGGCCAGTCCGATCAGTTCGACCGGATCGAAGATGTTGCCGATGGTTATGGCCCGATGGTGGTGTGGGGCAACCACGCCGAGGGCCAGCGCCACTGCGTGGTTGGCACCGACAACCGGCTGGGCGGCAGGCTGGCGGCGGAACGACTGATCGCTGCCGGGGCGCGGAGGCTGGCGTTTCTGGGCGATACCACCGCGATCGAATTCGCCGCCCGCTTTGCCGGAGCGCAGGATGTTGCGCAGCGCATGGGCCTGGCGCCGATCATCGAACTTCCGACCCACCTTTCCCCTGAACGCGCCAGCGATGAAATTGCCCGCCATCTTGACGCCGTAAAGGGCCGGGTTGACGGGATCTTTGCTGCAACCGACACGCTTGCGGCGCTATGCCTTACGGCCCTGCGGACACGCGGTGTGGCGGTGCCCGATGACATCAAGCTGATCGGGTTCGATGATCTGCCGGTCGCCTGCCACACCGTTCCGCCGCTGACCACGGTCAAGCAGGACATCGCCGCAGGCGCGCGCGGGCTGGTTGATCTGCTGCTGCGGCGTCTGGCCGGAGAAAAGACCGAAAGCCTGGTGCTGCCCCCGCAACTGGTGGTGCGCCAAACCGCCTGAGCGCCAGATGATCCAATAGCCAAGCCGCGCGCGCCGGGGTAAGAACCCGCGCATGGACATGGCCGACCTGTTGCAACGTTATTTCGGAACCCGCGATCTGGCCGAGGTCGCGCCCGCTGCGCTGCCCGCCGGGATCGAACGGATGCGGGTGGATTTCGGCATGATGCAGGATCGCGGGCAGCGTTTTGCCCTGTGGACGCTGATGATGGTGCTGGGCGATGCGCCCGAACTCGACATTGCGTTTGCGCACGAGGAAGACCGTGAGGCCGCCCGCAGGCTGATCGATATGCTGGCCGCCGCTGCGCCTGATTGACCCCGGCCCGCGCCGCTGGATAATTAATCGCAAGCCAAACCGCCCGCAATCGTGTAGGGGCCGCGCATCGAGCCACCCGCGAACGGGCCAAGCGCCCCGTTCTTGCCCGGTCGATTTCACATTCCTTTGTGCCCCTGCCCCCGGCGCGCGCACTCGCCTGAAAGCCTTTTTCCATGCCATTTCCTGATCTTCCCGCTGGCCTTGCCGAGGCCCTGACCCAGCGCGGCTACGAAGCGCTGACCCCGGTGCAGAACGCCGTGATGGAGGCCGAGGCACAGGGACGTGATCTGGTGGTGTCGGCGCAGACCGGTTCGGGCAAGACGGTGGCGTTTGGCCTCGCCTTTGCCGAACAGGTGCTTGGCGATGATGGCCGGGTTCGCCGCGCCGGTGGGCCGCTGGCTCTGGTGATCGCGCCCACGCGCGAACTCGCATTGCAGGTCGCGCGGGAGCTTGACTGGCTTTACAAGACCGCGGGCGCGCGCATCGCGACCTGCGTCGGCGGGATGAGCCCGCAGGTCGAACGCCGCGCCCTGGCTGCTGGTGCAACGATCGTGGTCGGCACACCGGGACGGCTGCGCGATCATCTGGAACGCGGCGCGCTTGACCTGTCATCGCTGGCGGTGGCGGTGCTCGATGAAGCCGACGAAATGCTCGACATGGGCTTTCGCGAGGAGCTGGAAGAAATCCTCGATGCCACCCCCGAAGCGCGGCGGATGCTGATGTTTTCGGCCACCATGCCGCGCCCGATCGAGGCGCTGGCGCGGCGCTATCAGCGCGACGCGCTGCGCATCAGCACTAGCGGCAGCGAACGCGGGCATGGCGATATCACCTATCAGGCGGTCACCGTCTCGCCTTCGGAGATTGAAAACGCGGTGGTCAACCTGCTGCGCTTCCACGAGGCGGAAACCGCCATCCTGTTCTGCGCCACCCGCGACAATGTCCGCCACCTCCATGCCACCTTGCGGGAACGCGGCTTTGGCGTTGTCGCTCTGTCGGGCGAACATTCGCAGTCCGAACGCAATCAGGCGCTGCAAGCGTTGCGTGATCGCCGCGCGCGGGTGTGTGTGGCGACCGATGTTGCCGCGCGCGGGATCGATCTGCCCTCGCTGAGCCTGGTCATCCATGTCGAAATTCCGCGCGATGCCGAAACCTTGCAGCACCGTTCGGGCCGCACCGGGCGCGCGGGCAAAAAAGGCGTGGCGGTGATCATCGTGCCCTACCCGCGCCGCAAGCGGATCGAATCGATGCTGCGCCATGCCAAAATCAACGCCGAATGGACCACCGCGCCCGATCGTGATGCGATCATCGCGCAGGATCGCGTGCGGCTGATGGAAAAGCTGATGCAGCCGATCGAGGTCACCGATGGCGACCGCGATCTGGCCGACAAACTGCTCAGCCAGCGCACCCCGCAGGAAATCGCCGCGATGCTGGTGCAGGCGCACCGCGCAACGATGCCCGAACCCGAAGAACTGCTCGCCGCGTCAGTCGAAGCCCGGCGCAGCGCGCATCAGGAAAAACACCGGCCCGGATTTGAAGATACGGTGTGGTTCAAGATGGATATCGGCCGCCGCCAGAACGCCGATCCGCGCTGGGTGATGCCGTTGATCTGCCGCCGGGGCCACATCACCCGCAATGAAATCGGCGCAATCCGCATCGGCCAGCAGGAAACCTATTTCCAGATACCGCGCGCGATTGCGGGCAAGTTTGCCGAAGCGATTGTTGCAACTGCCGGGAACGAGGAGGACGGCGGCTATGTCGCGATTGCCCCGTCCACCGAACCGCCGCGCATGGCCGCGCGCGAAAATGCCCGGCGCGGCAAGCCCAACGGCCCGGCGTCGGCGCGTCCGTTCAAGCCCAAGCCCCATGCGGGCGCTCAGCCAAAGCCCCACGCCCCCGCGCATGGCCGGCCAAAGCCCCGGCCAAAGCCCAAGGGTCGCGGATGAGGCGTTTTCAAGCCGGGTAGAATCACCTAGCTTGAAAACGCTCTAATCTGCCAGGTCAACGGAGCAAATTCCGGCCAGGTGGCCAGTGGCGCAGTCATCACACTGTCATTGGTTTCGCTGCGGCTGCACAAACCCCTCGCGCCGTTCACTGGTAGTCTGGTTCGACACCGCGACGGCAAAATCAGGCTTGAGGTAGATCGATACGAATTCATTGACGTCGCCCTGCACCGCAAGGCTCCCCCGCCTTGCCCAATGTTTCACGCGAAACATTTTGCGGCGTCGAAGGCTGATGCGCAAACGGGGGTGGAAACCAGGCAGGTTGCCTGCTTGGGCCAGAACAATTTCGCGTGCGGCACAGAATGCCGCACGCGAAAAAGTAAATCAGCCCGATAATCGGCCCGGCCCAGCGCCAGACCGCAAAACCGGTTCAGAACCGGTAGCTAACCCGGCCATAGACAAACCGGCCGTTGAACCCGAACGGCGAAAAGCTGGAAAACGGCAGGAAGTAATTGTTCGACGTGTTGGTGCGCGGGTTGCCCGTGTCCGGATCAACGCCAATGCCGGTTGGGGTGTTGGTCGGGAATTTGTCAAACAGGTTGTTGGAACCCACAGCAAATTCGAGCCCGGTAACCGCTTCGACCCGGATTTCGGCATCCACCACCCAGGCCGATTCAATCTCAAGATCGTTAAACGCGCTGTCGCCCGCCGCCAGCACCCGCCCATAGCGGTTGCCGCGCAGCGTGAAACCGGCCCAGTTCTGCGAATAATCAAGCCCCAGATTGACCCGATTGCGCGGCTGGCCTTGTTCGATCCGCAAGGATTCCTGCCGCCCGAACAGATTGATTCCCGGCACCTGATTGAGCGCACCGGGCGTATCATTGCGCGCGGTAATCCGGTTCTGCGTCCAGTTATAGCCTGCCGTGAGATTGAGCTTGCCTTCGCTGCCAATGTCCATGCGATAGGTGCTTATGATGTCGATCCCGCGCGTGCGCGTGTCGACCCCGTTGATGAAGAAACGCGCGGCGGAAATCGTGTTGAACCCGGCATCGTTCAGGATCTGCGCGATCGCTTGCTGGGTGGCATTGCCGCTCGGATTGCCAGCGCCATCGCGCGACGCAGTCAGGTTTTCGGTCAGCACGATCCGATCATCGATGTTGATCTGGAACCAGTCGACGGTCAGGTTGAACCGCGGCACCGGGTTGAAAACGGCACCGACCGACCAGTTGACGGCAGTTTCAGGCTTGAGCGGCGAAGAACCCAGCGCCTGCGCCACCGGATTGCCCACCGGCAGCGTCACGGCATCCACCAGCACGCCGTTGACATTGTTGGTGGCCGCTGCGGCAAAGAATTGCTGCGCAACGCCGGGCGCCCGGAAACCGGTTGAAACCGCACCGCGCAAC
>JBGSKN010000163.1:0-2387 GCA_041741215.1 Erythrobacter sp.
ACGAAGCCCGCGCCGGAGAGACAGCGCCCGAACTGTCGGGTCACTACCACCCGAAAATGCGGATGATGGTGCGAAACCGCCACATCGCCCGGCCTTGTGCAGTTCTTGGGCGCGGTGCCGGCGGAGGCGAGCGGATGATCCTCCCCGCGTTCGGCACGCTCACCGGCGGGCTGGACGCAGGAGCGCCGGAGATTGTCGACGCCCTGCAACCGGCTGGTCAGATCGAGGCATTGATGCCCGCCAAGGGCCGGATCGCGCGGTTTCCGCTGTGGCAGGCGGCGGCGTAAAGACTCCACCTAGCGCTCACGCGCGTTTCGCACTAAGGAGCGCGCTGCACGTAAGCCACAACAGGAGAATACCTCATATCACGTCCACCACGGCGCTCGATGGCCCCGCCCGTAAAAAGCGGCCCTCGGTTTGATAACATGATTAATGTCCCCAAGGTCCGCGTCATTGATGACGAAGGCGAAAACCTTGGGGTGATGTTCACCCGCGAAGCGATTGAGCAGGCCAACGAGAAGGGCCTGAACCTCGTCGAAGTGTCCCCCAACGCGGACCCGCCGGTGTGCAAGTATCTCGATGTCGGCAAATTCCGCTACGAAGCGCAGAAAAAGGCCAATCTGGCGCGCAAGACGCAGAAGACGCAGGACATCAAGGAAGTGAAGATGCGTCCCAACATCGACACCCATGATTATGACGTGAAGATGCGCAACGTGACCAAGTTCATCGAAAATGGCGACAAGGTGAAGATCACCCTGCGGTTTCGCGGGCGTGAAATGGCGCACCAGCACCTTGGCATGGATCTGCTCAAGAAAGTGCAGGACGACGTGGCCGAAGTCGCCAAGGTCGAAGCCTTCCCGCGGCTGGAAGGCCGCCAGATGCTGATGGTGCTGTCGCCCAAATAGGCGCAAGCCCATCACAAATCGCATAAGGGGCGCGGCCGGTAACGGCTTGCGCCCCTTTTGGTTGCAGGGCTTGCCGCCGGGGCCGCTGCGCTGATAGGCCTGCGAACCGCGCAGCAAGGGGACGAGCCAGCCATGACCGCACGCCGCATCGGCCTTTTGCTGGGGCCTTTCGCATTCGCGCTCACCGTGCTGCTGGTGCCGCCTGCGGGCATGGCGCCGGGGGCGTGGCTGGTTGCGGGTCTGGTGGTATGGATGGCTGCCTGGTGGATGACCGAGGCGGTTCCGCTGGCTGTCACCGCCCTGTTGCCCTTTGTGGTGCTGCCGCTGTCCGGGGTTTCCAATGCGCAGGATACCGCCAGCACCTATTATTCGCCCATCCTGTTTCTGCTGCTGGGCGGAGCATTCATCGCGCTGGCGATCGAACGCACCGGGCTGCACCGCCGTTTGAGCCTCGCGATCCTGCGCGCGGTCGGCGACCGAGGCGGCGCGGGGACGCTGCTGCTGGCCTTCATGATTTCGGCGGCGCTGCTTTCGATGCGGATCTCGAACACATCGACCACGCTGATCATGATGCCGATGGCGCTGGCGGTGCTGGAGGGGGGCGCCCCGCGCTCAAGCAGCGAAGCGATAGCGCAGACAACAACCCGCTCAAGCAGCGAAGCGGTAGCGCAGACAACAACCCGCTCAGGCAGCGAAGCGGGTGTGCAACAAGACGGCATATTCGGAGCCTTGCCGATGGGCATTGCCTTTGCGGTCAGCATTGGCGGGCTTGGCACCATCGTCGGATCGCCCACCAATGCTATTGCCGTCGGCCTGCTCGATCAGATCGCCGGGGTGCGGATCAGCTTTGTCGAATGGTCGATGTATGGCGTGCCCGTGGTTGTGCTGGGCATTCCGCTTGCCGCGTGGATCATCGGACGGGTGCAGCGCGTAACGCAGCATCCCTTCGACATCGCCGCCGCACGCGCGGCGATTGACAGTCACGCTGCATGGGCCGCGCCGGAGAAACGGCTGGTGCCGCTGGTGTTTGTCACCTTCATCTTGTGGGCCACCCAGCCGCTGGTCGCTCCGATGCTGCCTGCAGGATCATGGACCGATGGCACCATCGCGGTGATCGCCAGCCTTGCGCTGTTCCTGATCCCCGATGGAACCGGCCGCCCGATGCTGGTGTGGAAAGAAGCCGACCGCGCGCCTTGGAGCGTGATCTTCATGTTCGGTGGTGGGTTGGCGCTGGCGGGCGGAATGCAGGCGTCGGGGCTGGCCGGGTGGGTCGGGCAGGCGCTGCTCCCGCTTGAACATTGGCCGCTGTTTCTGGTTGCGCTGGCCGTGGTCGCATTGGTGATTGTGGTGACCTAATTTGCCAGCAACGTCGCCACCGCCACCGGGATCGTGCCGGTGGTGGCTGCTTTGGTGCTCTCCAGGCAAGAACTGTCATGTTGCGCGGTTTTGCTTCGAGCAGAGGCCATCGATAAAGGCAACTGA
>JBGSKN010000164.1:0-3088 GCA_041741215.1 Erythrobacter sp.
TGGCCGAGGCGGCCGCGCTTGGCGTTCCCGATGCGCGGCTGGGGCAGGCTGTGCATCTGGTGGTGCGCGGTGCCGGAGAGCATGGGGGCGATCAGGCGGCGCGCGCGGAACTGCCCCGGCTTTTGCAGCGCGAATTGCCCAATTTCATGCAGCCGCAGATGATCCACTGGCGCAGCGCGATGCCATTGAACCCCAATGGCAAGATTGACCGCACCGCCTTGCAGACTGAAATCACACAGGAATTGCCATCATGAAACCCGTCGGCCCGATTCCAGCTGGTTATGCCGCAATCGATGGAGAGCTCGCCATTGGCGGGCGGCGCGTCAGTGAATTGGTGGCAGAGGCGGGGCGCACGCCGCTATTTGTCTATTCGCGCGAACACCTTGATGCCCGCGTGTCCGCATTGCGCGCGGCGCTGCCACGGCGGGTGGGGGTGAATTACGCGGTCAAGGCCAACCCGCATCTCGCCGTGATCGGCCATATGGCGCCGCTGGTGGACGGGTTCGATATTGCTTCGTCGGGAGAATTGGGCCTGTGTGTCGCGGTCGGGATCGATCCTGCGCGGATCAGCTTTGCCGGGCCGGGCAAGCGCGATGACGAGCTGGAGGCGGCGATTGCCTGCGGTGTGACGCTCAATTGCGAAAGCGCGGGCGAGGCGGCGCGCGCGCTCGCCATCGGGCAACGTCTGGGCAAGGCTGCGCGCATCGCGATCCGGGTCAATCCCGGCTTTGAACTCAAGGGATCGGGCATGAAGATGGGCGGCGGGGCCAAGCCGTTCGGGGTCGATGCCGATCAGGTGCCCGCGCTGGCCCGCCATGTGATCGCCGCAGGGGCCGAATGGCGCGGCCTGCACATCTTCACCGGCAGCCAGGCGCTGAGCGCAGATGCGATTATCGAAACGCAGGGCAACGTGCTGGATCTGGCGGCGCAACTGGCGCGGGATATTGGCCACGGTCTGCCCAAGCTGAACATGGGCGGGGGGCTGGGCATTCCCTATTTCCCCGGCGATACCCCGGTCGATCTGGCACGGGTCGGCGCGGCGCTGGCAGGGCGGGTGGAGAACCTTCCCCCCGCGCTCGAGGACACCGAATTGTGTATCGAGCTGGGGCGCTATCTGGTGGGAGAGGCGGGCGTCTATCTCACCCGCATCATCGATCGCAAGGTGAGCCACGGCGTGACCTATCTTGTCACCGATGGCGGGCTGCATCACCAATTGGCGGCTTCGGGCAATTTCGGCACGGTGGTGCGGCGCAATTATCCTTCTGCGATTGCAACGCGTTATGGCGGGAATCCGACAGAGGAAGTTAACATCGTCGGGTGCCTTTGCACCCCGCTTGACAGGCTCGCTGATGCGGCTGCGATGCCGCATGCCGATGTCGGTGATCTGGTCGCGGTGTTCTGCGCCGGGGCTTACGGGGCAAGCGCCTCGCCAAGCGCGTTTCTGGGCCACGGCCCGGCGGCCGAAATCCTGGTGTAAGGCGCAGGCGCGCTACCCGGCGTTAACCTGCGCAAATCCGCTGTCCCGGATCGGGATGGGGCGGATTTAGCGTTCTATAACTAACATTATATTCACCATTTTCGGCCACAAGAGACCCCCAACGCAGGCTCATGTGTCGCAGGTCGCTCCTGCGGCGTGGACATGGGCTTCGCGACCTTTGGCCAAGGACTTGTGTCTCGATGCTTACTTTCCCGTCTCTCCCCCGTTTGGCGACCCTGAGCCTGTCCGCGCTGGCGCTTGCCGCTTGCGCCGCTGTGGGCCCGGAATTGCCACCTGCGAATTATTCGAGCACCGCAATCGCGCCGAGCGAGGAATACACCATCGGCCCGCTCGACGAGATCACCATCCACGTCTGGCGCAATCCCGAACTTTCCGCCGACAAGGTGCGCGTGCGTCCCGATGGGCGGCTGACGATTCCGCTGGTGCAGGACATCCCGGCGGTGGGCAAAACCGCGACCCAGCTACAGGAATATATCGCGGGCGAATTGGCGAAATATATCGAACAGCCGATCGTCTCAGTGATCGTCAACACGCCCGAGGGCAACTTCACCCAGCAGGTGCGGATCATTGGCGCGACCGGTCAGCCGGCCTCGCTGCCGTTCCGCGCCAACATGACCGTGCTCGACGCGATGATCGCGGTCGGCGGCCTGAACGAATTTGCCGCGGGCAACCGCGCCAAGCTGATCCGGCTTGATCGGGACAGCGGCAAGCAGATCGAATATCGCCTGCGCCTGTCGGATCTGATCCGGCGCGGCGATGCATCGGCCAACGTGCTGCTGATGCCGGGGGATACGATCATCATCCCCGAAAGCCGGTTCTGACGGAGCCGTTGCACCCATGAGCGAGATCTTTGACGAACTGCGCGCTGCGCTTTGGTCGGTATGGCACCGGCGCTGGATCGCGATTGCGACCGCCTGGGGCGTGTGCCTGCTGGGCTGGCTGGTGATCGCGATGATCCCCAATTCGTATGAATCCAAGGCGCGCGTTTACGTTGATGTGCAGGATGTGCTGTCCAAGCAGCTTGGCATTGCTGGCGACGGCAAGGAAGAGATCATGCGCGTGCGCCAGACTTTGTCGAGCGCCAAGAACCTGGAAAAGGTAATCACCTCCACCCGGCTGGGAGAAGGGATTACCGAACGCGGCGCGCTGGATACCGCGATTGCCGAGCTGGAAAAGAAGGTCAAGGTGACGAGCGAGCAGGATAATCTGTTCGAGATTACCGCCCAGATCGGTCGCGGCGATCTTACCGACGCGGAAAACGCCGTGCTGGCGCGCGATGTGGTGCAAAAACTGCTGGATATCCTGCGCGAGGAACACGTCATCGGCAACCGCACCGGGATCAGCACCGCGATCGGCGATCTTGATCGGCAGCTGGACGAACGCAAGCTTGAGTTGGAGCAGGCCGAACAGCGCCGTCTGGCGTTTGAAGCGCAATATCCCGATCTGGTCGGCGGTTCGGCTACGCTGTCGACCAAGGTGCAGCAGGCGCGCGCCGAACTGCGCGATGTCGATGCCAACCTGGCCGCTGCGGGAAGCGCGCTGGCGGCGATTTCCAGCCAGTTGGTCACCACCCCGCGCACCTTGGCGGGT
>JBGSKN010000165.1:0-14859 GCA_041741215.1 Erythrobacter sp.
AAGCGCGCGTTTTTGGCATCCTGCCGTGAACGGAACAGGGGCGCATAATGCGGGCTATTGCGGCAATCACGGCAGCACTTCTGGTGACGGCGTTATCGGGGGGCGCTGGCGAAATCGCTGGGCCTGCCGCGCGATGCGGCGCGGGAACGGGCGGCGGCGATGCTCGAAGCCTCGCTCGCGGATTATCAGCAGGCTTAACCTTCCGTCGCAGCAATCCCTGCGCGCTGCCAGGCGGGCAGTTGCGCAGGATCGAGGCTTTCCACCCGCAGGTGATCGATAGCCAGCCCAAGATCGGGATAGGCCGCCCGCTGGCGCGCTTCGTCCGATGCCGACAGCGGAACCACCACCAGCCGCCGATTGACCTTTTGTCGCCAGTTCATCCGCGCGGTGTTTTCCTGCCCGACGTAACAGCCCTTGGTGAAGCTGACCCCGTTCAACTCTGCCGCGTTGGTTTCCAGCCACAGAATATCGCCCAATTCGCCGCTACCTTCGGGCACGCCGAGCGTCAGGCGGTGGGCGAGCCATGCGGCGTCGGCCGGCTCACCCGTGGGCGCTCCGAGCCAGCGGTAGCCGAGGGCAGGCAAGCGCGGATCGGGTTGTGCGCCCTCGCGGGCATCGAGGCTCCAGCGCACGGCGAGGGATTCGTCGCGGGCAATGCCGATCTTGCGGCGCAGGCGATACATCGCCAGGCGCTTAACCAGCTCGTCCGCGTGGGCGGCTTCGCAATCCAGGAGCAGGCTGGCGCCCTCGCCCCACACCAGGAAATCGAACAGGTGCTTGCCCTGTGCCGTCAGCAGAGCGGCATAGCGGGGCAGCGCCCCGGTCACGTCATTGGTGACAAGACCTTGCAGGAAGGCCGCTACATCCTCGCTCTCATCGAGCGGAGAAAGGCGGATCACGGCGCGGGTGGTGAGTTGGGTTGGCATGGCCTTGAGTTAGGGACTGACGCTCTCGCTATCAATCACCGTTCGCCCAGAGCTTGTCGAAGGGCCGCACTTCTTCTAGCGCCCGATTGCCAAAGAAAGGCAGTGCTTCGACAAGCTCAGCACGAACGGAGTTCTGGATGTCCGCGCCTGACCGCCTCACGATCCGCCGCCCCGATGACTGGCACCTGCATTTTCGCGATGGCGCGGTGATGCGCGATGTGGTGCCATATACCGCGCGGCAATTTGGCCGGGCCATCGTGATGCCCAATCTCACCCCGCCAGTGACGACGACGGCGCTGGCAGCGGCCTATCGGGCGCGGATCATGGCTGCTGTGCCGCAGGGTATGCGGTTCACCCCGCTGATGACCTGTTACCTCACCGATTCGACCGATGCCGATGATCTGGCGCGCGGGGCGGCGGACGGCGTGTTCACTGCCGCCAAGTTGTATCCCGCCAACGCCACGACCAATTCGGCTGCGGGCGTCTCGAACATCGAAAAGCTGCATCCCGTGCTCGCGCGGATGGAGGCGGAGGACATCGTGCTGTGCATCCACGGCGAAGTGACCGATCACGATATCGACGTGTTCGACCGCGAAAAAGTGTTTATCGAACGCCACTTGCGCGGGATTGTTGCGACTTTCCCGAAGCTGCGGGTGGTGTTTGAACACATCACTACCAGCGATGCGGTCGATTTCGTGATCGCGGCGGGCGCGCAGGTCGCTGCCACCATCACCCCGCAGCATCTCCACATCAACCGCAATGCGATGCTGGTGGGGGGGATTCAGCCGCACAATTATTGCCTGCCGGTCGCCAAGCGTGAGGAGCACCGGCTGGCGCTGCGCAAGGCGGCGACAAGCGGTTCGCCCCAATTCTTCCTCGGCACCGACAGCGCCCCGCACCTCAAACGCGACAAGGAAAGCGCCTGCGGTTGCGCCGGGATCTTCGGCGCGCCCTATGCGCTGGAAAGCTACCTTGCGGTATTCGATGAAGAAGGCGCTTTGGAATGTTTTGAAGGCTTTGCGTCATTGCACGGCCCGGCGTTTTACAAGCTGCCGGTTAATGACGAGAGCATCACGTTCGAACGCGCCGAGGTGGCGGTGCCGCCAGTGTTGGAGGTGATCGGTGAGGATATCGTGCCGTTTCATGCGGGCAGCACGCTTGGCTGGCGGCTGGTGGTTTAGGCGGCCGGCACAATCTTCGCTTTGCGGTGCTTGGCCAGCAGATCAACGACAAAGATCGCCACCGCAATCCAGATCAGCACAAAGCTGACAAGTTGAACCGGCGCAAGCGGTTGCCGGAACACCGTGAGGCCCAGGAAAAACACGATCGTGGGCGCCAGATACTGGATGAAGCCGAGCGTCGAATAATCCATCCGCCGCGCGGCGAGTGCGAACAGCAGCAACGGGATGGCGGTGACCACGCCGGAGAAGATGATAAGCCCGCTCATCACCGGTTCGTGACCAAAGGATGATCCCGCCGGGCTGGCGGCATACCATGCGGCGATGCCGATCGCGGGCAGCAGCAGGATTGCGCTTTCAATCGTCAGGCCGGGCAGTGATCCCACCATAACCTGTTTGCGCACAAGCCCATAAAAGCCAAAGCTGAAACCAAGTGTGAGGCTGATCCAAAGGCTGGTGAGCGCGCCCGCCGCGAGCAGCAGCACCGCAGCGAGCGCAATTGCCACCGCCAGCCACTGCCAGCGCGACAGGCGCTCACCCAGAAACAGCGTGCCCAGCAACACGTTGATCAGCGGGTTGAGATAATAGCCGATGCTGGCGGCATAAACCTCACCCGCCATGATCGCCCAGATATAGACGAACCAGTTGACCCCGATCAGCACCGCACTGGCCATCAGCGCGAGCATGGTGCGCGGGCTTTTGATCGCCGCCAGAAGATCGGGAAACTGCCGCCGGAACGCGACGATGACAAGGCACAGCGGCAGCGTCCAGATGATCCGCCAGCCGACGAATTCGAACGGCGGCACGGTTTTCACCAGCAGCAGATAGAGCGGCAGAAAGCCCCAGATGATGTAAGCCCCCAGCGCCGGAAGCAGGCCCGAAGCGGGTGGTGCCGCTGGAGCGGGCTGGAAAGCAGGCGATGTCATCGGAAACCCGCCGCTACAGCCCGCAGCGTTTCAGCGCAAGCCGCGATCCCCGCGATACCGAATGAATGGCCGCTGTCAGCGCCATTGCTCAATTGTTCATATTAAGGGCGGTAAATGTGAACAATACTGCTTGCGACCATTGCCACCAAATGGTTGCCAGCGCGGGGCTGGGGGCTTCGCGGAAAACGCCTTCGGATATCTTCGGGTATCCGGAGGCGTTTTCATGTCCGGCGCGCGGTGCCGTGCGCGGCGGGAAAATTAACCATCCTGTGGCATGGCAATCGGATGCGCCGTGCCGTTCTGCCTTTGCTGTGCCTGATGATGGCCGCGTGTTCGGGGGCGAAGGCCGATCACGCCCTCGATACCACCGCAATCACGCCGGACCCGGTAATCGCGCGCGCGCTGAATGATCCGCTGATGAGCGATCCCGATCTTGCCACCCGCAACCAGGCCAATGCCGTGATCGGCTTTGTTGACAGCAGCGCGTTACCGGTGCTGCCTGCCACCTCGCAGCAGGCCCGCGCCGCGCGCGAGGCTGCGCGGCTTGAACTGCTCGAAGGCGGAAGCATCGAAGCTCTGCCGCGACCCAGCGATGCGCCGCGCGGCAAAGCGCTTGACGTGATGGCGAGCGCCGGTGATTTCATCGCCGCACTCGGTGCGCCGGCAAGCTGCGCCGCGCGCCTGAATGACGATTTCGCCTATGCCGCCAATTTGCCGCAGGTCGCCGCGATCATGCCGCGCGCGATGGTGGTGCGGGCAGGCGGGGCGGACAGCGCGCTCTGCCGCATCCGTATCGTCCGTTATCATACCGCTGCCGCGTCTGAGGATGTGCTGCAATATCACTATGTTCGCGCGGTGCGGGCCGGGCTTGATGCCGCCCGCCATGCGGTGCCCGAAGATATTATTGCCGCCACTGGCAAGAACGGCGAGGCGTTGGTGGTTCATGTCCGGCCTGGCATTCACGGCTTGAACAGCGTCGATCTGCTTTACCATGCGCCCTGAGCGCGAGCGGTCGGCGGATCAGGGCCGCAGGCCCACGCCGATATTGGCGCGCGGCGAATCGCGTTCGGTGCTCGCGACCGGATAGGCGCAATAGTCGGCGGCGTAATAGGCCGCTGGCCGGTGATTGCCCGACAGGCCGATCCCGCCAAACGGAGCCTTGGACGATGCGCCATTGGTCGGCCCGTTCCAGTTGATGATCCCGGCGCGGATATTGGCCCAGAACCGTCCGTAATCATCGGGCGATCCGCCGATCAGCGATGCCGAAAGGCCAAAGCGGGTATTGTTCGCCTCGGCAATTCCGGCGTCGAGATCAGGCACGCGGATGACCTGCAATAGCGGGCCGAACAACTCGATATCGGGCCGGTCAGGCACATCGGTGACATCGATAATGCCGGGCGAGAGGAAGGGCAGATCGGGCACGGTGCGGCGCATGTGCAGCAGCGGGCGGCCCCCGGCGGTCATCAGTGCCACAAAACTTTCCGACAGGCGGTCTGCGGTGTCATTATCGATTACCGGCCCCATGAACGGCTGCGGTTCGGCCAGCGGACCGCCGACTATCAGCCTGCGGGTCAGCGGCAGGAGATGTTCCATCAGGTCATCGTAGATGCTGGCCTTTACGATCAACCGGCGCGCGGCGGTGCAGCGCTGGCCCGCGCTGGTAAAGGCGCTTTGCACGATCAGTGCGGCGGCATCGGCGAGGTGGGGCGTTTCGATCACCACGATCGGGTTGTTCCCGCCCATTTCCAGCGCGAGTATCTTGCCCGGATTGGCGGATAGTTTGCGGTTGATGGCAAGACCGGCATTGGCCGAACCGGTAAATAGAACACCATCAATTCCGGGGTGCGCGACCAGCGCGCGGCCTTCGTCCGGCCCGCCGATCACCAACTGGATCACGTCTTCGGGCACCCCTGCGGCATGGAAACAGGCAACCAGCGCCTCGCCCACTGCCGGGGTTTTCTCCGAAGGCTTGAACAACACCGCATTGCCCGCGATCAGCGCGGGGACGATGTGACCACCCGGCAGGTGCGCCGGGAAATTATAGGGGCCGAGCACCGCCATCACCCCATGCGGCTTGTGCCGCACGGCCGCGCTGGCATTCAGCCCGGCGTCGAATTTCTTCTTGCCGGTGCGTTCGGCATAGGCCTGCACCGAGATATCGACCTTGTTTACCACCGCGTCGATTTCGGAGCGGGCTTCCCACAAGGGCTTGCCGGTTTCACGCGCGATCAGTTCGGCCAGCGGTTCGGTCTGTCGGCGGGCTTCGTTGGCGAAGGCGCGCAGCACTTCGATCCGGTTGGTAAGCGGCTGTGCAGCCCAGGCGGGCCAGGCGCGGCGGGCAGTGCTGACCGCGGCATCCACATCACCGTGAGTTCCGCGCCACAATTCCTCACCGCTGGCCGGTTCATAGGAAATGAGGGTGTTGTCGCTCACTCTGCCGGTTCCCGCCTGCCTGTTGCTGCTGCAAATGCGTGGGAGCGCGGTATCGCGGATAGGCTTGAAAAGAAAGGGGGTAGGGGGATAGTCAGGGTAAGGACTTAGATTAATCAGGGCCAGCAGATCACCCTGCCAGATCACCCTTCATGTCCGGCAGGCACCGGCGGTGCGCCGTGCGCTTCGCCCATGCGGCGCAGGGCGGCGATCTTTGCATCAAGCGGTGCCCAGTCATCGCTCTGGTCGATTGCGGCCCAGATTGCTTCGACATCGTCGATCATCAAGGATTGCGGGGCGGGATCGGCCCAGTATTCGTGCTGTATTCCTGCTGGCCGATAGCTGGCGAGCAGTTCGCCCAAGGCGCCATCGGCCGCGCCGCGCGCGCCGCGATGCGCGAAGAAGAACGCGTCAGGCTGGGCCTTGCTTTCGTGCAAGGCTGCCTCGCAGGCGGCGATCAGCTTCGTGTCCTTTTCAATCCCCTGCGCCTCCAGCCCCATCCGCCAGCACCACCGCCGCGCCGTCGCTGCCATGTAAAGCGGCCCAAACCGATCGAGCGCGGCAATCAGCGGGGCGCTGTCCGCCAGCATCCGCAGCGCGACCGCCAGTTGCCCGCAATTCCAGTGCAACGCTTCGGGCTGGCGGCCGAACGCATAAAGGCCGGCGTGATCGAAATAGGCGGCGGTGAAGCCCGGATCCCATTCGGGCAGCCAGCGCCACGGGCCGTAATCGAAACTTTCGCCGGTCACGTTCATGTTATCGGTGTTGAGCACGCCGTGGACGAACCCGGCGACCATGTAGCTGGCGGCCAGATCGGCCATGCGTTCAACCACGTGGTGCATCAACTGCACCGCAGGCTGATCGCGGCCTGGCGCATCTTCGGGCGGGGCCGGGCCGGGAAAGTGGGCAAGGCAGTATTCGATCAGCTGCGCCATCTCGTCCGGCAGCTCAAGCGCCAGCAATCGCTGAAACGTGCCAAAGCGGATATGCGAATGCGACAGGCGCACCAGCACCGCTGATCGCGCGGGGGATGGCTCATCGCTCCGCCACAGGCCTTCTCCGGTTTCGATCACTGACAAGGTTTTGGAGGTATTGACCCCCAACGCTTCAAGCATTTCGGTGGCAAGAACCTCCCGCACCGCGCCTTTCAGCGTCAATCGCCCGTCACCGCTGCGGCTCCACGGGGTCGGGCCTGATCCCTTGGTGCCAAGATCCATCAGCCGCCCCGCGCCGTCACGCAGCTGCGCAAACAGGAATCCACGCCCATCACCGATTTCGGGGTTATACACCCGGAACTGATGCCCGTGATACCGAAGCGCCAGTGGCTGGGGCAGGTTGCCGGGCAGCGGCGCAAACCGCCCGAAATGCGCCGTCCATGCAGCATCATCCAGCCCGGCAAGGCCGACGCTGGCCGCCGCCCGATCATTACGGAACCTGATCCGGGTTTCGGGGAAGTCTGCCGGAGCGACCGGATCGCCCAGCCAGCCTGCCAATTCGCCGATTACCGGGTCGGGATGATAGCTTCCGGCCCAATCGGGGTGTTGCACAGCCGCGTTCATCCCGCGATAGTGGGGACAAGCGCACCGGTGCGCAAGCTGCGTCTTGCGGGCCGGGGCGCACTCACCAAAGGGAATATCGCCGTTCATGCCTGCACAATACGAAGATCGCTTCTGGACCAGCAGCGACGGGCTCACCCTGCATTACCGCAACTATCCCGGCCCTGACGGGGGCACGGCCTTGCCGGTGCTGTGCATGCATGGCCTGACCCGCAATGCCCGCGATTTTGCCGGACTGGCTGAGGAACTTGCCGCCACACGCCGGGTTATCGTGACCGAAATGCGCGGGCGCGGGCAGAGCGATTATGCCCCGGATTCCGATACCTATACCCCCGCCACCTATGTCGCGGATGTGGAAAAGCTGCTCGCGGAGCAGGCGATCTCCCGCTTTATCGCAATCGGCACCTCGATGGGCGGGTTGATGACGCTGTTGATGACACAGGCCCAGCCGGGGCGCATGGCGGCAGTGGTGATGAACGATATCGGGCCAGAGGTTGACGCCAGCGGCCTTGCGCGCATTTCGGGCTATGTCGGGCAAGGGCGCAGCTACCCCACCTGGGTGCACGCCGCGCGCGGGCTGGCCGATGCGCATTCGGTGGCCTTTCCCGATTACACTCTCGACCAATGGCTCGAACTGGCCAAGCGCACGATGGTCGTCACCCAGAACGGGCGCATCAGCTTTGATTACGACATGGCGATTGCCGAACCTTTCGCCAAACCGGGCAACGCCGCTCCGCCCAACCTGTGGCTGGCGTTTGAGGCGCTGCGGGGCGTGCCGATGCTGTTGGTGCGCGGTGAATTGTCCGATCTGCTCAGCGCCGATACGGCAAAGCAGATGGCCGAGCGCAATCCGGCGATGCAGTTGGTGACGGTGCCGCGGGTCGGCCATGCCCCGACCCTTGACGAGCCGGAGGTGCGCACGGCGATCAAATCGCTTCTGGACGGGGTTGAATGACCAAAACGGCCGGGGAAGTTCCCCGCATCCTGCACTGCCATTCCACCTTTTCTGCCGGGGGCAAGGAGGTGCGCTGCGTCCGCTTGATGAACGCGTTCGGCCCGGCGCTGGAACACGCGGTGGTTTCCGCGCAGCCCGATGCGATGGGCGCGCGCGCTTTGATTGATGGGGGCATAAGGGCCAGCTTTCCCGATGATTTCCCGGCGTTGACCGGCTGGCCCACGCCGGGGCGGCTGGCGAGCATTGCCAGCGCGCTGAAACCATTCGACCTCATCTGCACCTATAACTGGGGCGCGATGGACGTGGTGATGGCGCACCGCGCCTTCGCGCGCGTTATGGGCCTGCCTCCGCTGGTGCATCACGAGGACGGCTTCAACGAGGACGAGGCGCACCGTCTGAAGACGAGCCGCAATTTTTACCGCCGTGCCGCCTTGATGGAGGCAAGCCGCCTGATCGTGCCAAGCACCGGGCTTGAACGCATCGCGCTCGATGTCTGGCGCCAGCCGCGCTCAAGGGTGGCAAGGATCGTCAACGGGATCGACACCGCCGCCTTTGCCAAACCGCCAGGGCCGGGCGCGGCGGCTCTGACAAAGCCGGCAGGTCAGCGCTGGGTTGGCACGCTGGCGGGGCTGCGCCCGGTCAAGCAGTTGACGCTGCTGGTTGAGGCGGCGGCGGGCCTGCCTGAGGATTGGCATCTGGTCATCTGCGGCGAAGGGCCGGAGCGTGAGCCGATCCTCGCCGCCGCCAAAGCCCACGCGATCAGCCACCGGGTGCATCTGCCCGGCGCGGCGGCTGATCCTGCCAGCGTTGTCGGGCTGTTCGATATTTTCGCGCTGTCGTCCGCGTCCGAACAATTTCCGCTGTCGGTGGTCGAAGCGATGGCCGCCGCGCTGCCCGTGGCTGCGCCTGATGTCGGGGATATCCGGGTGATGGTGGGCGAAGCCAATCAGGCATTTATCACCGCCCCCGGCTCCGCGCAGTCGCTGCGCGCGGCGCTTACCCAACTTGCCGCTGATGCGGATTTGCGCGCCCGGACCGGCGCGGCCAATCAGGCCAGAGCACGCCAGAATTATGACTTTGCCGCCATGCTCGCGGCATACCGCGCGGTCTATGGCGAGGCGATGGGCCGTATGTTTTGACGCGGCGCGCTTCATCCCCGGTTCAAATGGCCCGCGCCACATCAAGACCGCACTGGGCATGCCAGCGTCGCCGCCATTGCGCGCAAGCCGGCACCTGCCTAAAGAGCCGCACTGAACTGCTTGCCGAAGCGCAAGGTAATTCTTGAACGAGGAACACAGGCCCGGTGGCGCGCATCCCGACCAATACCCCCCCTGTCCCGGCGGCTTCAGCCGAGGATGAAGTCCTGATCCGTGAGATTGACGAGGCTGTGCGCGAAGACGCCATGCGCGATTTTCTCAACAACCACGGGGTCAAACTGCTCGGCGGGATCATCCTGCTGGTCGCGGGGCTGGGCGCCTATCTGGTGTGGGACAATTATCGTGAAGGCGAGCTGGAATCGCAGTCCGAAACGCTGATTTCGGCGCTCGATTCGGCCGATCAGCGCGATTTCAAGGCCGCCAACGACAAGGTTGCCCCGCTGCTGGGTGATAAATCTTCTGTCGGCGCGCGCACCGCCGCCCGGTTTGTGCAGGCTGGCGCGGCGCTGGAACAAGGCGACACGGCCAAGGCGACCACCATATACAAGGCAATCGCGGCTGACGCTGATGCTCCCCCGGCGCTGCGCGATCTGGCGCGGGTGCGCGATGTCAGTGCCAATTTCGACAGGATGAAGCCCGCCGATGTAATTGCGCAGCTTGGCAGCCTCGCCAAGCCCGGCAGTCCGTGGTTCGGCAGTGCCGGGGAACTGGTGGCCATGGCGCATCTGGAAAGCGGCAACCGTGCCGAAGCGGGCAAATTGTTTGCCCAAATCGCCAAGGACGAAGACCAGCCCGAAACCTTGCGATCGCGTGCGCGCCAGATGGCGGGCCTGCTTGGGGTGGATGCAATTGTGGATGTTGAAAAATTGCTCAAGGATGAAGGCGTGATCGTATCCGAGGGGGATGGCGCGGTTGTTGTTAATTAGAGCATTGCGCTAATGGATCAGGGTTGAAACGGACAGGTATGACAAAAACGAAAATTGCGCGTGCCGCTTTGCTGGCGGGCATCCTGGCGGTGGGGCTGACTGGCTGCAAAGGCGGATTGTTCGGCGGTGGAAAGGACAAGACCACGCCGACGGTTGGCAACCGCACGCCGATCCTTTCGCGCATCGAAAGCGGGGCAGAGGTTGATCCGGCGCTGGCGGGGGTCACCGTGGTGCTGCCGCCCGCGCGCGCCAATCCCGATTGGGCGCAGGTCGGCGGCACGGCGAGCAAGTCCTATGGCCATCTCGTCCTCGCCGAAAACCCGGCCAAGGTGTGGACCGCCAGAATCGCCGGGTCAAACACCCGCATGCGCCTTGCTGCTGCTCCGGTGATCGGCGGCAACACACTGATCGCAGCCGGAACGGACGGGGTCATCACGGCGTTCGACAAGAATACCGGAGCGCGGCTCTGGAGCCGCGGTGACGAAGACCTGACCAAGGATCAGACGCCGTCTGCTTTTGGCGGCGGGGTCAGTTTTGAAGCAGGCAGGTTTTATGCCACCAACGGAATTGGCGACGTGCAGGCGCTGGACGCCGAAACTGGCAAAGTGCTGTGGAAGGTCAAGCCCGCAGGCCCGTTGCGCGGATCGCCGACGATAGCCTTTGGCCAGCTGTTCGTGATGACGCAGGACAACCAGATCATCTCGCTCAACATCAATGATGGCTCGCTGGTGTGGGACGAATCGGGGTCATCCACGCAGTCGGGCGTGTTCGGCGTGGCTGCGCCTGCGGCTGGGCAGGGAACGGTGATCGCTGGATATTCCAGCGGAGAACTTTCGGCCTATCGCTATGAAAACGGGCGGGTGCTGTGGTCGGATGCGCTGGCGCGCACCAATATCTCGACCACGGTGGGCACCGTCACCGATATCGACGCCGATCCGATCATCGATTCGGGCCGGGTCTATGCCCTGGGGCAGGGTGGCCGGATGGCGGCCTATGAACTGGTGACGGGTCAGCGCATCTGGGAGCTGAACCTTGCGGGCATTTCCACCCCGGCGATTGCGGGCGAGTGGATCTTCACGTTGACCGATGATGCGCGTCTGCTGGCGATTTCGCGTTCAAACGGACGGGTGCGCTGGATTACCCAGCTGGAGCACTGGAAAAACGAGAAGAAGAAGGAAAACCCGATCTTCTGGACCGGGCCAGTGCTGGCGGGCGGCCAGTTATGGGTCGCCAGTTCGCGCGGCGAAGTATGGAAGATCAGCGCGGGCGAAGGATCGGCGGCATTGTTCGCAGATGTCGGACAGCCGGTCAGCCTGCCCCCGGTGGTGGCCGATGGCTATCTCTATCTGCTCGATGATGGCGGCACGATCCACGCCTGGCGATAGGCTCTTCCAGACCAAGCTATTAACCCTTTTGGGGTAGGGCAGGGTGGCCATGACCCCGCCTTGCCTGCCAGATTCTGTCGCCAAATCAGCCCTCCCGTCGAGCGATGTCTCGACCGGTGTGGGGCTTTGCGGCTTGATCGGACTGTTCGCCTGGATCGGGTTTTGCCGCGCTTTTCCTGTGATTGCCGATGCGCTGGGGCTGGAAGGCGACCTGTCGGGCGCGCGGGGCGTGTTGTCCGGCCCCTATGCCGCGCTCGCCGCGATGGTGTTTACCGCGCTGCCGATGGTGATCTGGTCGGTGCTGGTCGACAAGGTGCATCTGCGCGCCAGCACCGGAATTGACTGGGGCAAGGCCCGGCCACTTGCAGAAATTCTACCGATTTCAGTGGTCAAGCTGTGCGGATTGTGGGCGACATGGGCGCTGCTGGCGGTGTTTTACGGCATCGCGCGATGGTATTGGAGCGGTTCATACCTGTTCGCGATGGAAGTGCTGGCTTTCGCCGTTCTGCCGCTGGTCGCACTGTCGATCCCCTATGTGATCTGGATCGATCGCTATCTGGTGAACCCGCGCGATGCGACCTGGCATTTCGGCGCATTTCTGCTCGGCGGCGGGGTGATCGGGCGCGAGGCATGGGACAGCGCGCCAATCGTCAGACATTGGCGAGCCTGGGCGATCAAAGGCTTTTTCGGCGCGTTCATGATTTCGATCCTGCCCCCGGGCTTTGCGCTGGTGGTGGAGGCTGATCCGGGGCAATTCCTGGGCAATCCGGTGCAATTTGCGATGCTTCTGGTGACTCTGCTCTTCGTGATCGACGTGCAGATCGGCACCGTGGGCTACCTTTTGACGCTGCGCCCGCTGGATGCGCATATCCGTTCGGGCAATCCCCTGCTGGCGGGCTGGCTGGCGGCGCTGATGTGCTATCCGCCGTTCGTGTGGGGGATCATCGGCCCGAATAATTCGGTGCTGAGTTACGAAATCGGCGCGCCGGGCTGGGCGCATTGGTTTGCGGGAAGCGAGGCGCTGTTGTGGCTGTGGGGCGGAATGATGATCGCGCTGACCGGCATTTACGCCTGGGCCACCGTGGCATTCGGCATCCGCTTTTCCAATCTGACCTATCGCGGCGTGCTGACCAACGGGCCATACCGCTTCACCCGCCATCCGGCCTATCTGGCGAAAAACCTGTTCTGGTGGGCTTCGGTGCTGCCGTTTCTGGTGACCACCGGATCGGCCGTCGACGCGGTGCGCAACACGTTCTTCCTGCTGATCGTCAACGCGATCTACTATTGGCGCGCCCGCACGGAGGAAGCGCACCTGCTGGCTGAAGACCCCAAATATGCCGAATATCACGCGTGGATGGCCGAGCATGGCCTGATTACTGCCCCGCTGGTGCGGCTGGGGCGCAGGTTGCGCAGGGGCGCGGCCGCCGGAGGGGAGCGCACGCATCCTCACCCGGCGGAATAGTGATTTACATCAAGGGCGCGCCATCATCGGCGTGATATTTCATCGCTTCGGTGATGGTCATGTCGATACCTGCAATCGCAGCGCGAAATGCTGCCATGTGCGGGGCGACGAAATGCGCCGCCAAGGCGGCCTCGTCCTGCCATTTTTCAACAATATGCAGCGCGCCGGGATCAAGCACGTCCTGGGTAAAGGCATAGGCGATGCAGCCTGCCTCGGCATTGGATGCCGCGACCATGTCGGCCAACGCCGTGCGCGCCGCCTCGATCGCGCCTGCGCCCACTTTGGCTTTGGCCAATACGATCAGCATCTTGTCTCTCCCAGTTCAGAATGATTGTTCATAAACGCGCGCAATATCGCCGTTCCATTCGCCGTGATAGGCATCGAGCAGGCGCTGGGCGGGCACCTTGCCGCTCGCGATAATCTCGTCGAGCGGATCGAGGAACCCGGTTTCGTTATCGCCCGAAGCGTTCAGCCGCGCGCGCGCTGCCAGCCCCTTGTGCGCGATCGCCAGCGCCTCGCGCCCGATATCGCGCAAGGATCCGCCGCCCGGCACCCTGGCATCGAGCGCCAGCCGCGGTGCATCATTGCGCAGCGCCTCGCGTTCTTCCATCGACCAGTGCTTGACCAGATCCCACGCGGCATCAAGCGCGCTCTGATCGTATAACAGCCCGACCCAAAACGCCGGCAGCGCGCAGATCTTGTTCCACGGGCCGCCATCGGCGCCGCGCATTTCCAGAAAGCTTTTGAGGCGCACTTCGGGAAAAGCGGTCGACATATGGTCGACCCAGTCGCTTGCCGTGGGGCGCTCGCCCGGCAGCGCAGGCAGCTTGCCTTTGAGGAAGTCGCGGAAGCTCTGCCCCGCCGCGTCGATATATTTGCCGTCGCGGAACACGAAATACATCGGCACGTCGAGCATATATTCGGCATAGCGTTCATAGCCGAACCCGTCTTCGAAGACGAAACCCAGCATCCCGGTGCGCGCCGGATCGGTGTCGGACCAGATGTGCGAACGGTATGACAGGAAACCGTTGGGCCTGCCTTCGGTGAACGGCGAATTGGCAAACAGCGCGGTCGCCAGCGGTTGCAGGGCGAGACCGACGCGGAACTTCTGCACCATGTCCGCTTCTGACTGATAGTCCAGATTGACCTGAATGGTGCAGGTGCGCAGCATCATGTCGAGGCCCATGCTGCCCACGCGCGGCATATGCCGCAGCATGATGTCATAGCGGCCCTTGGGCATGATCGGCAGTTCTTCGCGGGTCTTGTCGGGCCACATCCCAAGCCCGAGGTAGCTGACCCCGCATTTTTCGCCGACCGCCTTGACCTGTTCCAGATGCCGCCCGGTTTCGGCGCAGGTCTGGTGCAGGTTTTCCAGCGGCGCGCCTGATAATTCGAGCTGTCCTGCCGGTTCAAGACTGACCGCGCCGTCCGCGCCTTTGAGCGCGATGACGTTTCCACCTTCCTCGACCGGCTCCCACCCGAATTGCTCCAGACCTTTCAGCAGGTCACGGATGCCGCATTGTTCGTCATAGGACGGCGCGCGGTGGTCGGCGCGCTTGTACACCAGCTTTTCGTGCTCGGTGCCGATGCGCCAGTTTTCGGGCGGCTTTTCGCCGCCGACCATCGGGGCGACCAATTGGTCGAGGCTTTCGATGGTCGGATCGTCTGCTGTGCTTGTTTCGCGCGTGCTCATCGAAGGTGTCCTCTTTGGACAGTTGCTTTAGAAAACCCAATGGCAGGTGGGAAGGCAAATTCGCATTTGTTGTGGCCAATCAGGACTGTGTTGCAAGTTCGCGCGAAGCGGGCGCGACGTTACCAGTCGCCTGCGATGGCCATCCACAGTGACAGGGCCGCAATGGCAGCCGTCTCGCCGCGCAGGATGCGCGGGCCAAGGATGATGGCGCGCGCCTGCGGGTGGGCACGGATTGCGGCGCGTTCGGCATCGTCGAACCCGCCTT
>JBGSKN010000166.1:0-2940 GCA_041741215.1 Erythrobacter sp.
GCTGCTCAGCCTGCGCCTGCGCTCCTGGCGGCACGACAAGTATCGCACGCGCCTCGCCGCGGACAAGCGGCCCAGCCTTGAAACAGTCCATGTGATCGGCGCGCCCGCAGGCACGGATGCCGCGTGGGAACGCGAAGCCGCGCTGGCCACCGGCGTCGAATTCACCCGCGATCTGGTGACCGAAGCGCCCAATGTCATCTACCCCGAAACCTTTGTCGCTGCCTGCCAGAAAGCCTTTGCCGGGACGGGCGCGGAAATCACCGTGCTGGGCGAGGCGGAGATGGAAGCGCTCGGAATGGGCGCGCTGGTCGCGGTGGGGCGCGGGTCGGATCGCGAATCGAAATTGCTGGCAATCCGCTGGAACGGCGGCGCGGCAGGCGACAAGCCGACCGTGTTCGTCGGCAAGGGCGTCACCTTCGATACCGGCGGCATCTCGCTCAAGTCGCCGCCGGGGATGGAGGATATGAAGTGGGACATGGGCGGCGCGGGGGCTGTGGCTGGCGCGATGCTCGCGCTCGTCACTCGCAAGGCCAGGGCCAATGTCATCGGCGTGATGGGGCTCGTTGAAAACATGCCCGACGGCAAGGCGCAGCGCCCAGGCGATATCGTCACCACAATGAGCGGGCAGACGGTCGAAGTGCTCAACACCGATGCCGAAGGGCGGCTGGTATTGTGCGACGCGCTGCACTGGGCGCAGGAACAATATGATGCGGCGCGGATCGTCGATCTGGCCACGCTGACGGGCGCGATGATCATCTCGCTGGGTAATGAATATGGCGGGATGTTCGCCAATGACGATACGCTGGCCGGGCAACTGGCCGCAGCGGGCAAGGCCAGCGGCGACAAGCTGTGGCGGATGCCGCTCAGCCCCAATTACGACAAGCTGATCGATTCGCCGGTGGCCGACATCAAGAATGTCGGCCCGCGCGAAGCCGGGTCGATCACCGCCGCGCAGTTCCTGCAACGCTTCATCAAGGATGGCACCGCGTGGGCGCACCTTGATATCGCCGGGATGGTCTGGGCGGCCAAGCCGGGCCACACCTGGGAAAAAGGCGCAACCGGATACGGCGTGCGCCTGCTCGACCGGTTCGTGCGCGATGTGGTTGAAGGTTGACCGGAAAGGCGCAATTCGCCGCGCAGCAGCGCAGATGCGGCCGTAACGCGCGATGAAGCTGGATTTCTGGCAATATACCAGCGATCCGGTTGAAAAGGTCATCGCGCTGATCGCCCGGCGGACGCTGGGTGAGGGCGCGCGGTTGCTGGTGGTTTCGGATGACGCGACGCAGCGCACTGCAATCGCCCGCGCGCTGTGGCAGGCGGGGCCGGACAGCTTCCTTGCCAATGGAGAGGCTGACGCGCCGGGCGCTGCGGATCAACCGATCCTGCTTTCGGCTGACCTTGCCGCCAGCAACGGGGCGAGCCACCTGATCCTTGCCGATGCGGTGTTCCGCGATGCCCCCGGCTTTGCCCGCACCTTCCTGCTGTTCCCGCCCGACGCCGCGCCCGATGCGCGCAAGGCATGGCGCGCGCATGATGGCCGCGAGGATGTGGAGCGCGCCTATTTCGCGCAGGAAGACGGGCGTTGGGTCAAAAAGGGTTGATCGCTTGCAATGGGCGCGGCGATGGGGAATCCTTCCGACCTGATGTGACCGGGGGATTGCAGATGCGCAAAATGGCACTGGTATTGGCGGGCAGCGCGGCTTTTTTGCTCGCGGCCTGCGGTTCGGAAACCTCGGGCGAGTTCACCACCGACGAAGGCGAAACCGCCGAATACACCATCGACAAGGAAACCGGCGAAACCAGCATGACAATCGACGGGCCGGATGGCACCGCGACCTTGCGATCAGGCGCGGATGTGCCGGTGACGCTGCCCGCTGGCTTCAGCCTGTTTCCCGGATCGAAAGTGATCACCAACACCGTGGTCAAACAGCCCGGCGGGCAGGGGACAATGGTGATGTTCGAAGCGCAAGCTGCCGCCGACGCGATCATCGCCCATTACCGCGATCAGGCCAAGGCCGCCGGGTTCGCGATCCAGATCGAAATGAACACCAACGGCACGTTGATGATCGGCGGAGCGCGCGAAGCTGACGGGGCGACCATGTCGATCACCGCGACCGCCAATCAGGGCGATGCGACCACCGGGCAGATCATCATCGGCAGCAACACCGGCGGCTGATCCCCCTTCTGCTGCGCGCCTGCGCAGGCGCAAGGCTCGTGGGGGTTGCGCCGCTGCTTGCCATTTTGCAGCGCAGCATCTACGGGCGCGGCCAACACCCCCCATAAAAAACGTTCACAGGAGCTTTATCATGGCGGTTACCCGCACCTTTTCGATCATCAAGCCCGATGCCACCCGCCGCAATCTGACCGGCGCGGTCACCAGGATGCTTGAGGAAGCCGGCCTGCGCGTCGTCGCATCCAAGCGCATCCACATGACCCGCGATCAGGCCGAAGGCTTCTACGGCGTGCACCGCGAACGCCCGTTCTTTGGCGAGCTGGTCGATTTCATGATGAGCGAGCCGGTGGTGGTGCAGGTGCTCGAAGGCGAAGACGCCGTCGCCCGCAACCGCGAAGTGATGGGCGCGACCAACCCGGCCGATGCCGCTTCGGGCACGATCCGCAAGGAACTGGCGCTGTCGATCGGTGAAAACACCGTCCACGGTTCGGACAGTGAAGAAAACGCCGCGATCGAAATCGCGTTCTTCTTCAAGCCGGAAGAAATCGTCGGTTGATTTGGTCGCCGGATGAAACGCGCAGGGCCGCTTCCGCAAGGGGGCGGCCCTTTTGCTATTCGTGTCCTTGGCCCGCTCCGGCAAAGCGCGCCAATTGCGCCGAATGTGCGTGGTGGTGGCCGGTTTCGCTCGCGGCCATCTGCTTGCGCATTGCCGCCAAAGCTGTGGGCGTAAGCGTGAGGCCGAGATCGGCATAACAGCGCGTGATCGC
>JBGSKN010000167.1:0-2213 GCA_041741215.1 Erythrobacter sp.
GCGGCAGCAAGCAGGTGAGTTCGCCCTTCGCCGCCCAGCTTGCCACCCGCGCGCCGCGTTGCGGCACCATCCCGGCCAGCCATCCGGCGAGGCAGGCAACACGCTGTCTTAACTGATTGTGGTTAAGCGTGACATCGCGCAGCACTAATGCCGGGCGATCCCCATGCCCCGCCGCCCCGGCCAATTCGGCCAGGTGATCGAGCGGACGCGGGGAAGAATCGGGCGAGGTGAACATCGGCAGGAGCAATCTTTCAGTGATCGAAACGCGGTATCACGATAGCGTTAACGTCTTGCAAGCTTCGTCTGCCTGCGCGGCAACCGCGCCGTTTGACCGGGCCGAATGGTATGCGCTGATCGCGGCAACCGGTATCACCCCGCTGATCGCCGCCGCCAGTGATGGCGGTCATACTGCCGCGCTGGCCTTGACCGCCAATGGCGGGCGGATCACCCCCTTGCGCAACTGGTACAGCTTTACCTGGCGCGCGCTGGCCCCGGCGGGCGCTGCGGGCGACCGGTTGCTGGCGGCGATTGCGCAGGATCTGAAGCATCGCGGCTGGCGCGTCACGCTCGAACCTGTGCCGAGGGAGGATGGATCGGCTGAGCGGTTGGCGCAGGCATTCCGCGCGGCTGGCTGGAAAGTCATGGTCGAGCAATCCGATACCAACCACGTCCTGCCAGTGCGCGGCCGCAGCTTTGCCGAATATTGGGCCAGCCGCCCCGGTCAGCTTCGCACCACCTTGAAACGCAAGGCCAAAAAGGTCGAAACGCAGGTGCTCACGCATTTCGATGCGGGCGTGTGGGAGGAATACGAGGCGATCTATGCTGCCAGCTGGAAACCGGCCGAGGATCACCCCGCAATGCTGCGCGCCTTTGCCAAGGCCGAAGGCAAAGCCGGGCGGTTGCGGCTGGGGATCGCGCGGGCAGACGGCGTGGCGGTTGCGGCGCAATGCTGGACGGTCGAAAATTCAATTGCCTACATCCACAAGCTCGCACATCTCGAAAGTCACAAACCATTATCGGCCGGCACCACCCTGAGCGCGGCGCTGTTTGCCCATGTGATCGACACAGACCTGGTGGAACTGGTCGATTTCGGCACGGGCGATCAAAGCTACAAGGCGGACTGGATGGAAGACCTGCGCCCGCGTTACCGCATCGATTGTCTCGACCCGGCACAGGTGCGCAGCTGGGCGCCGCTGGCCAAGCGGATGATGATGCGGCGGCGCGGGTGACAGGCCCGCAATACTTGCGCCCGTGCGCGCGCATGGCTAAGTCCCGCGGCCACGTCTGACGACAGGAATCAAGGCAGCGTAATGAACATCACGCCAATCATTGGTGGCCAGTTGGACGAGGATGCGCTCGACCGGCAATTGCAGACGCTGATCGCCGATGTGCTCGGCCTTGATCCAGCGCAGGCAGCCGCGTTCGACACCGATTCGGGGCTGTTTGGGCACCTGCCCGAACTTGATTCGATGGCGGTGGCGGGCCTGCTCACCGAAATGGAAGACCGGCTCGGCATCGTGATCGAGGATGATGATGTGACAGGCGAAATGCTTGAAACCTATGGCGGGCTGCGGGCGTTTGCGCGGGCAAAGCTAGACCCCCTCCAGACCCCCTCTTGACCCCTTCCAGGCCTCTGCTGGCGTGAGTTTCACGTGGAACATTCCGGCGCCCGATGGCGGCCCGCCAAGCGAGCAATTGCTGCTGGCGTTCGACCGGGGACGTGCCGAACGGGTGCTGATCCTGCCCGCATGGTTCGACGAGGCAAACAAGCTGCGGCGCTTCACGGTCGAGGTAATGCGGCGGATTGACGCAGCGGGAATCGACAGTTTTCTGCCCGATCTGCCCGGCTGCAATGAAAGCCTTGCCCCGCTTGCCGATCAGACGCTGGACACTTGGCGCAGCGCCGCTGAAACAGCGGCCCACAGCTTTGCCGCGACCCGTTTTCTGGCCATCCGCGCGGGCGCGTTGCTGGCTCCGGCGGGCCTGCCGGGGTGGCATTATGCTCCGCAATCCGGCCCCAAACTGCTGCGCGCCATGATCCGCGCCCGCACCATTGCCGCGCGAGAAGCCGGGATTTCTGAGACATCTGACCAGCTGCTGGCAAGCGGCCGGAACGAGGGATTGAGCCTGGGCGGCTGGCAATTGGGCGCGGCGATGATTGCCGCGCTGGAGGCGGCGGAACCTGCCATCGCCCCCGGTCAGCGCGACATCGC
>JBGSKN010000168.1:0-12792 GCA_041741215.1 Erythrobacter sp.
CGAGGCATTGCTGTTTGCCGCGTCGCGGGCCGATCACGTTGCCAACCTCATCCGCCCGGCGCTGGCGCGCGGCGAATGGGTGCTGTGCGACCGCTTCGTCGATTCGAGCCGCGCCTATCAGGGCGGGGCAGGCGGGCTGGGCGATGACGCAATCCTTGGGCTCCATGATTTCGGCAGCGGAGGCTTACGGCCCGATCTGGTGATCCTGCTCGAAGGCGATGAAGCCGCGCTGTCCGCGCGCCTTGCCGCCCGCGATGGTGATGCCAGCGATGCGATTGGCGGCCGGCCTGCGGATTATCATCGCGCGGTGGCGGCAGCATTCCACGCCTTGGCCGATCGTGACCCCAAAGCCTTCGCCAGGATCGATGCCATCGGCGCACCAGAAGTGATCCACGCGCGCGTCCTCGCCGCTGTCGCCCCGCTGATTGAAGGCCCGCGCCCATGACCCGTTGGCCCAATCATGGTGAGGCATGGCGGCAATGGCGCGATGCCATTGCGGGCGAGCGGATGCATCACGGCTGGCTGCTGGCGGGCAAGGCTGGGCTGGGCAAGCGTGACTTCGCGATGGCCGCCGCGCGCGAGCTGGTGGCTGAGCGGGGTGTTCCGCAACCAGCGGGCGATCACCCCGATATCATCGTGCTCACCTATGGGCCAAAGGACGACAAGGGCGAAAAGGCGCAAGCCGAAGGCAAGCTGTTTGATCTCGCCCGGTCGATCCGCATCAAGCAGATCCGCGCGATGCAGAAGCGGCTGATCACGCGGCCCACCTTGGGCGCGCGGCGTGCAATCATCATCGATCCGGCCGATGATCTGGAAAAAGCCGCCGCCAATGCGCTGCTCAAAAGCCTGGAGGAACCGCCCGCAGGCACGTTCTTTCTGCTTGTCACCCATCGCCCGGCGCGGCTGCTGCCGACGATCCGTTCGCGCTGCCGCAACTTGCGGTTTCCGGTGTTGAGCGATGCGCAACTGGCAGCGATGCTGGAGAACACAGGGATTCCGCCCGATCCGGGCGCAATCTCCGCAGCGGACGGCTCGTTCGGTTCGGCAATGCGGTTTGCCGCGCAGGATCTTGCCCCGGTTTCGCGGGTGATCGCCGCGCTGATTTCCGGCAGCGAGAGCGGCGTTGCCAAACGCGGAGAACTGGCGCGGCTGATCGGGCCACGGGCTGACCGCGAAAGAGTGCAGGCGGTGCTCGATCTGGCGCAGGCGATGGTCGCCCGCGCCGCGCGTGAGAATGGGGATTCCGCGCGGCGCGCGCGCCTGATAGACGCCCACAGCGCTTTGGTGAGCCTTGCCGCGGAGGCACCCACCGCCAATTTCGATCCCGGCCTGTTGCCGTTCGAGATCGGCAGCTTGCTTGTCGCCGCCGCGCCCGCTAGCGAACCGGCCCATGGCTGACATCGACCCGCGCCCGTTCTACATCACCACCGCCATCTCTTATCCCAACGGGCGGCCGCATATCGGCCATGCCTATGAGGCGATAGCTGCCGATGTCATCGCCCGGTTTCACAGGCTGCGCGGCCGCACCGTGCGGTTCCAGACCGGAACCGACGAACATGGTCTGAAAATGGCACGCAAGGCCGAGGAACAAGGTCGCAGTCCGCGCGATCTTGCTGATGAAATGTCCGGTTATTTCCGTGAGATGTGTGATGCTTTGAATGTGTCATATGATCGTTTCATCCGCACATCCGAACCCGATCACCACCGGGCCAGCCAGGCCATATGGCAGGCGATGGAAGCATCTGGCGACCTCTATCTCGACCGCTACGAAGGCTGGTACTCGGTCCGCGATGAAGCCTATTACGACGAGGGCGAACTGGTTGCGGGCGAGGGCGGTGAAAAACTCTCCCCGCAAGGCACGCCGGTCGAATGGACGGCTGAGGAAAGCTGGTTTTTCCGCCTGTCAAAGTATCAGGACTATCTGCTTGGGCTGCTGCGCACGCCCGGTTTTCTCGAACCGGCAAGCCGCCGCAATGAAATGATCGCCTTTGTCGAACAGGGCCTGCGCGATCTGTCGGTCAGCCGCACCAGTTTTGATTGGGGGGTCAAGGTGCCCGGCAGCGAAGCCCATGTGATGTATGTATGGGTCGACGCGCTTACAAATTACATAACGGGGCTGGGTTATCCCGATGATATTCCTAACGGAATGAGCACGTTCTGGCCCGCCGATCTGCATCTGATCGGCAAGGATATCGTGCGTTTCCATTCAATTTACTGGCCCGCGTTCCTCGAAAGCGCTGGCCTTCCCGCGCCCAGGAAAGTGTTCGGCCACGGCTTTCTGCTCAATCGCGGACAAAAGGAATCGAAATCGCTCGGCAATGTCACCGACCCGCTGGAATTGGCGGAGCGGTTTGGCGTGGACGCCCTGCGATACTTCCTGATGCGCGAAGTCGCCTTTGGACAAGACGGCAGCTATTCACCCGAAGCCATTGTTTTGCGAGCCAATGCTGAACTGGCAAACAGCTTCGGCAATCTTGCGCAGCGGACGCTGTCGATGATCGTGAAGAACATGGACGGGCGGCTTGAAACGTTCACAACAGATGCAGCTGACGATGCCCTCCATGCGATTGTCAATTACGCCTGCGCAACCGAATTGCCGCGCGATTTCGAAGCCTTGTCCTTCTCCACCGGGATCGAGGCGTGGTTGCGCGCGGTCTATGCCTGTAATCAGTATGTCGACGAGCAGGCACCGTGGGCGCTCAAGAAAACCGATCCTGAACGGATGAAGGCGGTGTTGCAGGCGCTGTTCGTGGCGCTGCGCGATCTGGCCATTGCGATCCAGCCTGTGGTGCCGGACAAAGCCGCCGCGCTGCTCGACCAACTCGGCATTCCCGAAAGCGAACGCAACTACGCGGCGCTGTCCGATACGGAATGGTTCATCCGCCTCGTCGCCAGCGGCTTCACCGTCGCCCGGCCGACACCGCTGTTCCCCCGGCTTGAATTGCCTGCCGATGAAGCAACGAGCGCCTGATGCTGATCGATAGCCACTGCCACCTCGAATACAAAGGTCTGGTCGAAGATCAGGCCGGCGTGCTCGCGCGCGCGCGCGCGGCAGGGGTAGGGGCGTTCCTCAATATCTCGACCCGGCAAAGCGAGTGGGATCAGGTGGTCGCAACCGCTGTGCGCGAACCGGATGTCTTCGCCAGCGTTGGCATCCACCCGCACGAGGCCGACGCGCATCAGGACATGGGCCGCGCGGCCTTGCTGACCGCAACCAGGCATCCGCGAGTGATCGCGATTGGTGAGACGGGCCTCGATTACTATTACGATCATTCGGACCGCGGCGCGCAGCAACGCTTGTTCCGGATGCATATTGATGTCGCGCGCGAAACGCAGCTGCCGCTGATCATTCACACCCGCGATGCCGAGGATGATACCTTCGCAATTCTGGCGGACGAGATGGAAAAAGGCGGGTTTCCGGCGCTGATCCACTGCTTCACCGCTTCGGCCGAATTCGGCGCAAAAGTGCTGGAACTGGGCCTTACAATCTCGCTATCGGGGATTGTAACATTCAAGAATGCCAAGGCCTTGCAGGACGTTGCGGCGACTGTTCCTGAAGACCGGCTGCTGGTTGAGACAGACAGCCCGTTTTTGGCACCCGTTCCGCATCGTGGGCGGGTTTGTGAACCTTCCTATGTTGCTGACACGGCTGCATTTATCGCCAGGTTGCGGGGAATTGAAGCGCAGGTTCTGGCAAAACAGACCACCGCCAATTTCGCGCGTCTGTTCACGAAAGCGGGTCTGTGAAGCTGGTGATGCTCGGCTCTGGCACCTCAACCGGGGTGCCGCGACTGGGCGGGCCGGACGGGACGGGCGACTGGGGGGATTGCGACCCCGATGAACCGCGCAACCGCCGCACGCGGGTATCGATTCTGGTTCAGAGCGACCAAGGCAAGCGGCTGTTGATCGACACGTCGTCCGATTGCCGGGCGCAGCTTCTTGCCAACCGGATCGATAGCATCGACGCGGTGTTCTGGACGCATGACCACGCCGATCATTGTCACGGGATTGATGATTTGCGCGCGCTGCGGTTTGGCCGTGCGGGGCCGATCCCGGCCTTCGCTGAAACCGAAACCGTGCGGCGATTGCGCCAGAGGTTCGGCTATGTCTTTGCCGGGCAGGATGGCTATCCGACGATATGCTCCCTCGACACGCTGGATCGGTTGCGGATGACCGCCGGGTTCGGGGTGGATTGGTGCCAGATGGAACATGGCGACGGTGAGACGACGGGCTACAGGTTCGAATCTGACGGCAAGTCTATCGCTTATGCGACTGATTTTAGTGCAATTTCCGATAAAATGATTGATCTGTTTTACGGCGTTGACATCCTCGTGAGCGATTGCCTGCGCCGTGAACCGCACCCAACCCATGCGCATCTTGCGATGGCGATCGAACTTGGTGAAAAATGCAACGCTAGCCGCATGGTGTTAAGCCACCTCGATAAAAGCATGGATTACCGCAGCCTCTGCAACGAGGTGCCCGGTTTCGTGGTCGTCGGCTACGATGGGCTGGAGATCGAAGCATGAACCCGGAGTTGATCCTGCCGATTGTTGCCAGCATTTGTTGGCTGATCCTTGTCGGCGCGGGTCTCGCATCCTATCGGCTTCGCTGGAGTCAGATGGTCAGGATGGCGCTGGTCTGGATTGCGATTTTCGCTGGGCTTTATCTGTTGGTCGAATGGTTCATGATCGCGCGGGACACCACCAGCACCCTGCTTTAGATTTTACATAATATATATTATCCATCTTGAGGATCAGGATGAACGACACCCCCAATCCGCCCCCTATTGCCCGCCTGCTCGCGATCATGGCGCGGCTGCGTGACCCGCAGTCTGGCTGCGCATGGGATCTGGCGCAGGATTTTGCGAGCATCGTCCCCTATACTATTGAGGAAGCCTACGAAGTCGCTGATGCGGTTGCGCGCGGTGACATTGATGATCTCAAGGATGAACTTGGCGATCTGCTCCTTCAGGTCGTATTTCACGCCCGCATGGCCGAAGAAGCCGGGCATTTCGGCTTTGACGATGTCGCCGCTGCTATCGCTGCAAAGATGGAATCCCGTCACCCGCACATTTTCGGCAGTGCCACCGGAACGATGAACGAAGCGCGCTGGGAGGATATCAAGGCCGAGGAACGCGATGCCAAGGGCGTAACAAGCGCACTGGACGGTGTGGCGCTGGCACTGCCAGCCCTTATGAGCGCGCAAAAGCTCCAGAAGCGCGCCGCTCGAACCGGGTTTGACTGGCCTGATCCGTCCGGATCCGAGGCCAAAATCCATGAGGAAATCGAGGAGCTTAACACCGCTTCTTCTAACCAGGACCGGTTTGAGGAAGCCGGTGATCTGCTATTTGCGGCGGTCAATTTCGTTCGCGCCCACGGTATCAGCGCCGAAGATGCGTTGCGCGCGGCCAATGCCAAGTTCAAACGCCGGTTTCAGGCGATGGAAGCACTTGCCGCCCAGGACTTCGCCTCCCTGTCGCTCGCCGCACAAGAGGAATTGTGGCAAAAGGTAAAAAATACCGAATAACTTCAGTGTCTTACTCAGACAAGCTTGCGAATTGCCCCAACTCCTTGGGGTTAAGCCGGACAGTGAAGCGCCGCATCGGACCATCGATCCCTTCGCCTGCGTCTTCTTCGGCCACCATATCGCCATGCGCGTAAAGCCATGCAATCCGGCGGCCATCGTTCAGCGGGAGCACGAATGCAACCTCCCGCGCGCCGCCGGTCAGCAACCGGGCCAGTTCCGCCTCAAGCGCCGCCACGCCCTCGCCCGTCACGGCCGACAGGATCACCGCCCCCTGCCCCTCGACCGAGTTTCCTAATTCTTCCAATTGTTCAGCATCTAACAAGTCACACTTGTTCCAGATTTCAAGGATCGGAATGGCGCTTGTGCCAGTGTCTCGATCGATCACGCCGAGTTCGCCAAGCACGTGCATCACCTGTTTTTTCTGCGCCGCATGGCTGGGGTTCGCCATATCGCGCACATGGCAGATCACGTCAGCAGCCGTCACCTCCTCCAGCGTCGCGCGGAAAGCCGCCACCAGCTGCGTCGGTAGGTCGGAGATGAATCCCACCGTGTCGGACAGGATTGCCTTTTCGATCCCCGGCAGACTGATCGCCCGCATCGTCGGGTCGAGCGTGGCAAATAACACGTCTTCGGCCATCACCTCAGCACCGGTCAGCCGGTTGAACAGCGTCGATTTTCCGGCATTGGTATAGCCGACCAGCGCAATCACCGGCCACGGCGCCCTGCCGCGCCGGTCGCGGTGGAGCGTGCGCGTCTTGCGCACCTGTTCAAGCTCGCGGCGCAACCGGCTCATCCGCTGGCGAATCATCCGGCGGTCAGCCTCGATCTGCGTTTCACCCGGCCCGCCAAGAAATCCGAAGCCGCCGCGTTGCCGTTCAAGGTGCGTCCAGCTGCGCACAAGGCGGCTTTGCTGGTAATCGAGATGGGCAAGCTCAACCTGCAGGCGGCCTTCCGCTGTTGCGGCACGCTCCCCGAAAATCTCCAGGATCAGACCGGTGCGGTCGATCACCTTGCGTTTCAACCTGTCTTCAAGGTTGCGTTGCTGGATCGGGGTAAGCGCGCCGTCAACGATCACCAGGTCGGCTTCGTATTGCTCGCACCACACCGCGATATTCTGCACCTGACCGGAACCGAACAGGGTGTTGGGCTGCATTTTTCGCACCGGCAGGATCCACGCGTGGGCAATCACCACGCCAATCGCCAGCGCCAGCCCTTCTGCCTCGGCCAGGCGTTCGGTTGCGTCCAGATCATAGCGCAGCGCGCGGATATCCGGGCACAGCACCAGCGCCCGCGCGCCGCGGGTCACTTCTTCTTGAAGATCGCTATCGAAGCTCAGTCGCCTGCCCCATCACCACCGTCATCATCATCGACCGTGAGATCGACCGGCCCGGCGGGCTGGACGGTGGAAACCGCGTGCTTATAGGCCAATTGCACCGCGCCGTCGCGTTCAAGCAGCACGCAGAACAGATCAAAGGCCGCGATCCGGCCCTGCAGCATCACGCCGTTGACCAGGAACATGGTGACCTGAACATGGGCGTCTGCCACGCGACTGAGGAACACATCCTGCAGCAATTTCTGCTTTCGTCCGCCAGATTGATTCGCGAATTGCGCAGGATCGAGCGACTGGCCGGGCATGATCGTTGAAATGGCATGTTTGTACACCAGCTGCGATTGTCCATCGCGGCGCAGCAGGATTGAAAAATTGTCAAACCAGGTGACAATACCCTGCAATTTCACGCCTTTTACCAGAAACATGGTGACTGGCATCTTGTTCTTGCGCAGCAGATTGAGAAACGCGTCCTGAAGACTGCCTTGCCGACCTGCCGATCCGCCACCTTCATGGGCGCTTCCCTCGCTTGGCGCGGAGGGGCGTGTTGATGTTCGAGGGGTGAGCGTTCGCCCGCTGGTCATGGTCTTGGCTCCTGTTTATTGGCGGGCGCACTTGCGTTCCGCGATATTCGGCGTTCGATCGCATAAAAAAGCGCGATCTGTTGCCATGCAGCATAATGGCAACTGCGCAGCAAAGGGACAAGGCTTGATTTCGCAGGAGGTTCGGGAGGCTCGCGGGCGTTCAATCGTCCTCGTCGCGCCGGTCAACCATGCCGAGCAGCTTGAGCTTGCGGTGCAAAGCCGAACGCTCCATCCCGATAAAGCTCGCTGTCCGGGAAATATTGCCTGAAAACCGGCGGATCTGGATGGTGAGGTATTCGCGTTCAAAGCTTTCGCGCGCCTCGCGCAGGGGCACTCCCATGATCGCAGAAAGGCTTTCGCCCGCCAATCCGATCTGGCCACCGACAATTTCTGGCGGCAGCATGTCGGGTTCAACATTACCAAGCTTGTCACGCGGGGTCATGATGATCGTTCGTTCGACCACATTGCGCAGTTGGCGGACATTGCCGGGCCAATCATACGCCTGAAGCGCCGCCATCGCCTCGCTTGAAATATCGGGCGGGGCAAGCCCTTGATCGTTTGAATAGCGGGTGAAGAAATGTTCGGCCAAAGCCGGGATGTCCTCGCGCCGCTGCGCCAGCGAAGGCAGTATCACCGGCACCACATTGAGGCGGTAGAACAGGTCTTCGCGGAACCGCTTTTCGGCCATTTCCACGGCCAGATCGCGGGTGGTCGAAGATACCACTCGCACGTCCACCCCGATCTGACGCGTGCCGCCAACCCGCACGAAGCTCTGATCGGTCAGCACCCGTAATATCCGCGCCTGGGTGGACAGCGGCATGTCGGCAATTTCATCGAGATAAAGCGTGCCGCC
This sequence comes from Erythrobacter sp., assembly GCA_041741215.1. GTDB lineage: Bacteria > Pseudomonadota > Alphaproteobacteria > Sphingomonadales > Sphingomonadaceae > Erythrobacter. The sequence continues at coordinate 8,291 of JBGSKN010000168.1, forward strand.
ATCGGCCAGTTCGAACAATCCAGGGCGCACCTGCTTGCCGCCCGCTTCCTCTCCGAACAATTCGTGCTCGAACCGTTCCGGGGTGATGCGCGCAGAATTGACCAGCACGAACGCACCATCGGCGCGCGCGCTCCAGGCATGGAGCAAGCGAGCTGCGACTTCCTTGCCCGCGCCGGGAGGGCCGGAAATCAGCACTCGGCTGCCAGTGTTCGCCACCCGCTTCAGAGTTGCGCGCACCGCGTTGATGGCGGGCGAATTGCCGGTGAATTCGGCGCTGCCCCAGCTGCCTTCGCGCAAACGACTGTTCTCACGCCGCAGCCGATCAGTCTCTGTCGCGCGTTCGACCAGCAGCAGCAGGCGTTCGGCCTCGAACGGCTTTTCGATGAAGTCCATCGCGCCGCGACTAACCGCCGCCACCGCCGTGTCGATATTGCCGTGGCCAGAGAAGATGATCACCGGCAGGTTCGGTTCGCGCAGCTTGATCGCATCGAGCAATTCCAGCCCGTCCATCGCGCTGCCGTGCAACCACACGTCCAGCAGCACGAGGCTGGGGCGGCGTTCATCGATGGCTGCCAGCGCCGCGGTGCTATCGGCAGCGGTGCGGCAGGCATAGCCCTCGTCTCCGAGCACGCCTGCCACCAATTCGCGGATATCGCGTTCGTCGTCGACGATCAGGATTTCGAGCGCCATGGGCACAGTCCTTTGGCTTGAGATTCGGGTTGCAGGCAGGTCAGTATCATGCCGTCCCGCCATCGACAGGTTGCGGATTGCGGGCAAAGCGCAAGGTGACACGGGTGCCGCCCGCAGGTGTGCTGGCAAAGCTCATGTCGCCATCATGTTCGTCGACGATCTTGTTGACGATGGCGAGCCCCAGCCCGGTGCCTTTTTCGCGGGTGGTCATATAGGGTTCGGTGATGCGTTCCCGGTCATTGGGCAGGCCGATGCCGTTATCTTCGATGATGATGTCGATTGCATCGCCTGCATCGTGCATCACTATCGCAATTTCGCCGGCATACAGGCCAAGCGCTTCGGCCGCGCGTGCCTCAACCGCCTCGACCGCGTTCTTGAGAACATTGGTCATTGCCTGGCCGAACTGGTGCCGATCACACCGCAATTCGCGATTGGCAAGGTCTGAAGATGCAACGCTGAAGGCAATGCCCGAATGCGCCACTTCCTGCAGAAACACCGCCTGGCGCACCAGATCAAGCGCATCCTCGTCGCGGAACACCGGCTTGGGAAGGCGGGCGAAGGATGAAAACTCATCCACCATCTTGCGCAAACCGCCAACCTGACGGACGATCGTGCTGGTAAGCTCATCGAACAAGGCACGGTCTTCATCAACCACCTGCGTGCGATAGCGCCGCTTGAGCCGTTCGGTGGCGAGTTGAATTGGGGTAAGCGGGTTCTTGATCTCATGCGCGATGCGGCGGGCAACATCCGACCACGCCGCCTGCCGCTGATCGAGCAGTTGCCGGGTGATATCCTCGAAAGTGATGACATGCCCGCGGGTGCCCGGCGCAACCGTTACCGCAAGCGTCAGCAGTTCGGTTCCCTTGGCGTGGGTGATGATCGCGCGGCCCTTGCCATCGGCGATCATGCGGCCCAGTTCAGGCGCCAGCGTATCAAGCGACTGCCCGATCATGCTGGCACCATCGCCGCGTGCCAGTCCCCTTTCAGGAGACAGCAGCGCCTGCGCGGACGAATTCATCAGCGTCACGCACATCTTGTCGTCGACCGAGATCACTCCGGCGGTGACCGATTCGAGCACGGCCTCGGTAAAGGCGCGGCGGTCATCGATCTGGCGGTTGGCGCTGACGAGCGCCTGCGTCTGCTTATCAAGCTGCGCGGTCATGCGGTTGAAGGCGCGGTTGAGCAGTCCGATTTCATCCGCCCCGGTGCGGCCCTCCACCCGGAGCGAAAAATTGCCCTGACCGACCTTGCGCGCGGCCGCCACAAGATCGGTGAGCGGTTCCACCTGCCGATCGGCAAAGCGCAGCGCGAACCAGATCGCCACCCCCACCAGCAGCAGGCTGACCGTGACCAGCGCGATGTTGAAGCGCAGCTGCAAGGTTCGCGCGCTGCTCGTCAGCCTAGCATAGGCCGTCACGATCGATTGCGCGCGCGCCCAGGAATTGAACATTTTTTCCTCGGTGGTGCGCGCATTGTAGAGGAAAATCCCGCTTTCAGGGTCAATCGCCACCAATGCCTCGATCCGTTCGGGGCTGCCGGCAACGACGGCAAACTCGCCCTGATCGAGTCGGGGCAAGGCGGCGCGGCTGAATTCGAGCGGGCTGCTGTCTTCGGTCAGGTTAAGGATCGCCGCCGTGCGCAAGCTGCCGTCCGCCATTCGCTGGAGAACAGCGCTTTCTGAAATTTCGCGCGCCTGCGCCTGATAAGCGTAAAAATCGGGGAAGTCCGGATCGGTAATAGGCACCCGCACAAGGATATCGCGCATGTCGGTCGCCATCGTGATGGTGTTCTGTTCAACGTCGCGCTGATTGGCATCGTAGTAATTCTGCGCGAGCGCGTTGGCGTTTTCCATCAGCCCGCGCGAATCGTCGGAAAACCAGAAATCGACTCCGGTCTGAAACAGAAACGCGGCAAATCCCGCCACCAGCAGCGTCGGCAGCGCGGCCACCATCGAGAAGAAGAACACCAGCCGCACATGCAGGCGCGCGGTGCTGCCCGCAGCGCGGCGCAGCGCCATCCGGCGTCCGATGAGCACCAGCAGTGCCATTGCCGGCACCAGGGTTGCCATCAGCAAGGATGAAACCTGCATGGTTGGCAGAAAACCATCGGATGCGCCGGTGCGGGTGAACGCATAATAGGTCGCGATCACTGCCGCCACCAGCGCCGCGACAGATAGCAGTTCGAGCCACAGAAACACATTGGCCCGGCGCGCGGCGATCACGAACCGCCGCCACCAGCGTGGCGGCTGCCAGCGATTCAGTTCTGATGTGCTCTGCGCGGGATCATTCATCGTTGCTCACTTACAACAATGGTGTGGCAAAAATGCAAGACCATTCTGACAAACCGCTATTCGGGCAAGCTATCAGTGCGTCGAAAAGCGATCCGGCTCCAGCCCCAGCTCGCCAATACGCTTGCGCAAGGTGTTGCGATTGATGCCGAGCAATTGCGCAGCGCGCAGCTGATTGCCGCCGGTGCGGCCCAGCGCATATTCGATCAGCGGCTTTTCAAACGCCGCCAGCGCGCGGTGATAAAGTGCGCCGGGCGGTGGAGATTCGCCAGCCAGCCATGCCGCCAGAGCGGCGGCAAACCCGCCCTGCCCGCCTCCTGTGGTCTGGTTCGGAGCCGGAATTTCCTGGCCGATGATATCGTTGACGCTGCCTGCATCAATCCGTTCCTCGCGCGCCATCAGGGCGAGGCGATAGACCACATTGCGAAGCTCGCGCACATTCCCGCGCCAGTTCCGCAGTTCCAGCTGCGCGATTGCTTCGGGGGTCAGCTGACGGCGCGGCAAGCCATCTTCGGCTGCCTGCGTCAGAAAATGCTGCACCAGCGCGGCAATATCCTCGCGCCGTTCGCGCAGTGGCGGCAATTCGATCGGCACGACGTTGAGGCGGTAGAACAAATCTTCGCGGAATGTTCCTGCCGCAATCATCGGGGCCAAATCACGATTGGTCGCGGCGATGATGCGGACATTGACCGCAATTTCCTGCCGCCCGCCAACGCGCCGGATGCGCCCGGATTGCAGCGCGCGCAGCAGCCGGGTCTGGGCTTCGGCCGGCATATCGCCAATTTCGTCAAGAAACAGCGTGCCGCCATTGGCCTGTTCAAACTTCCCGATCGCCTGTGCAATGGCGCCGGTAAACGCCCCTTTTTCGTGACCGAACAATTCACTTTCAATCAGATCAGCGGGAATCGCAGCGGTGTTGACCGCCACGAACGGCCCGCTGCGGCGATTGCCAAGCTGATGGATCGCTTCGGCCACCAGTTCCTTGCCGGTGCCGCTTTCGCCGGTGATCAGCACGGTGAGATCATTGCGCAGCACGCGGGTGATCATGCGATAGACGCCCTGCATCGCCGGGCTGCGGCCGACCAGCGGCATGCGTTCGCTTTCACCGCCTGAAAGCGCCTCCTCGCCAATATCCGCAGCAGGCGCGCGCGCGCCAGCCGCCTGCCGGACTGCGTGAACCAGTTCATCAAGGTCAAACGGCTTGGGGAAATATTCAAACGCGTCGCTCTCGCTGGCGCGCACCGCGGTATCGAGCGTGTTCTGGGCCGAAAGCACGATGATCGGCATGTCCGGAGCAGACCGGCGCACGCCAGCAAGGCTCGCCAGCCCGTCACCATCTTCGAGTATCACGTCGGTCAACATGACCGCGAACTTGCGCCCATCCAGCAGACGGTCACGCGCGGCGATGCTGCTGCATTGCGCGATGGCAAAGCCTTCGTCTTCCAGTGCGGCGGTGATGACTGTCGCTATTGCGGCGTCATCTTCAACCAGCAGGATCGGGTCGGATTTGAAATGGGCCATGGTC
>JBGSKN010000169.1:0-6706 GCA_041741215.1 Erythrobacter sp.
GGCGGCGGTGGCGGGGGAGGCGGCGGGGGAGGCGGCGGTGGCGGCGGTGCCACTGGTGCCACAACTGGTTCTTCACCACCGAAGTTGTAGGTGATCGAACCCATCAACGAGTGCGAGTTGAAATCGGTTTCGAGCGAACGACCCAGCGGATCGACCAGACCCACGTCAGGCACATTGAAGTAACGATACTTCAAGCCAAGGTCCCACGACTTGCTGATCGGGGCGCGGACACCGGCGAGAATCTGCCAGGCGAACCCGGTATCGGAATCATTCCACATACCAAAGTTGTTGGCATTGACGCCGCCTTCCATGTCGACGCGGGCAATACCGACGCCGCCACCAGCGAATGCCTGGATGCCGTCGTCGTCACCAAAATCGAACAGCGCATTCAGCATGAAGCTCAGCGCGTTGGCTTCGCCCGACGCATCGCTGCGACCCACGAAAGTGTTGGGCTGCGTGGTGGTGCCGAGACCGAGGCCCTGGCTGCCGGCCAGAACACCATCGAGATCTGCAGCGCGATAGCTGGTTTCGGCTTCCAGGCGGAAGGCGCCAAAGTCGTAGCCGACTGCCGCACCGAAATCATAACCGGTGTCGTAGTTGGCCGAAGCATCGTTGACGGCTTCATTGACATCAAAGTTCTGGTCTTCGACGATCATGACGCCGGCATCGCCCTGAATGTACCATTGGCCGTCGCGGGCCATGGCAGGCGTTGCCAGCGCGGTCGAAGCCATCGCCATTCCAATGACGAGTTTGCGCATACTCAGATTCCCTTTTATATTAGACTTGAGGCACACATGGTCTCTATCTTTTCCCCATGCCTGAGGCAAGTGATCAATCATCCGGGGTGTTGCAAGAATGTCGCGATGGCAGGGGTGATTCGAAAAATCCAACCGTGTTAGCCGGGTGACGAGCTTTGACGCTAGCCAGCCACGGGCGCAAAAATGCCGACCTCGCGCAGTGCTTCGATCAGCTCGCTGATCGCGGTTCGGGCCTCGGCATCAACGACGGTGCCGGACGCCGGGATTGCAGGCGTCGAAGCGACCCGCCAGCCTGATTGGTAAAGCAGGACCTGATCGGCCGCGCTGTCAAACAGGAACATGCCTTCGCGCGGTGCAACCAAGTGCCAGCTGCCGCCGATTCGTATGGCAATGTGATCTTCGCAACCCTCCCACCCCTGCGATGCCGGGGCTGTGACCCGGTAGCAGTCCCCCTCGTCGGCATTCACCGGCGGTGCAGCCTGCGAAGCTGTCACAGAGCGTCGGTGCAGCGAATCCATGATAGCAAGCGACTGATTGAGAAAGAATTCCTTCTGCGCCTGACCTGCGATCAGCAGTGGCAGGCCGATGTTGGGCGTGGCGGAGGTGAAGGTAACTGGTTCGGACATGCAGAACTCCTGAACTTGGTTAAAGCGATGCGAGCAACAGCGCGGGTGAGCGGTCAAATGTTCCGACCTGCATGACCCACAAATCGGCGGTGCCATGCGTGTCCCGCAGGCTCGTAATCTCCGGTTGTGTCAGCGACAGCTGCGGTTCGCTGCGCGTCCATGTGACGTGCGGCGCGGCGGTCGGGCCGTAGCCAATCTGGTAAAGTTCGCGTTCTTCCACCAGTGGCACCTCGACCGCATTGTCCCAGCGCCATTGTCCGCGCGCGCGCCGGGTCCAGCTGAAATGCCGGGTCTGATCCGGATCGGTCCATTGGCGCGGGTGGACCGGGCACGGTGGGCGGCGCGAAAGGCCGGGATTGGCGAGCGGGGCGAGCACCGCTTCGCTATCGCCTCTCCCGATTGCCGCGATTCGCGTGGTTGGCAGCGGCGGGACAAGCTCCTGATCGAGCGCGACCAGACTGTCATCAAGCAGCACCGCGAGGGCCTGCGCGGCCTGGCCCTGCGCCGCGCTGTGCTCTGTGCCGCCGCGTCCGCGCAACAGCCCCGATAATTCCCACCGGCGGTTGCCCAAGGGGGCGGCGCGAACAAACTGGATGACTTCGCTGCCGACCAGCAGGCGGTTGGCTCCTGCGGCAAGGCCATCAATGTCTGTTTCGATAAAAGCGAGGTCGTCTGCGACCAGTTCGATTACGGCCCTGGCCTCCGGCTCGAACAGCAAAGCCTTAGAAGGGGGCAGGGGTTCCACAAGTGTGCCGATGATGGCGCGCTGCGATCCGCTGGTTCCCAGTTCGACCAGCGCTGTGCCCTGAACGGCGAACAGCGCGGCACCGCGCCAGGCATTGTTTTCGGCTGAAACGGCTGCGAAAATCAGGGATGCAGCGGGATTGGCATTGCCGTCTGCCGGGACTTCTATTGCGGCCAGCCTGGTATCCGGGATCACCAGATCCGACGGCGGCAAGGGCTGACCCGGATCGCTGTTGCGGGCCGTTGTAAGGCCGGGTGCGAGCCGTTCCAGTTCGAGCTCAAGCCCGCGGTCGAGCCATTCCCAGCTGCGCAACAACCAATATCCGGGGGCATCGGGAATGCGCACGATGGTGCCGGGGGTAAGGCGCGGGTCGAGTTCGCTGGTGCGCCAAACCACCGTTTCGTGCTGCCAGCGTGCACGATTGGCACTGTCATTGGCCAGCTGCCGCGCGCCGCTCGCGTTCATGGTGGCGGGCAAATCAACCATCAATTCGCGGCCCACCCGCCGCGTACCGATCGCGCGCTGCACACCCGGCTGATAATCGCGATCTTCGTCGTAATAGCGTAAGGCCGCCGCTTCCTGGGCGGGGACGCCCGAGCGCTGTTTGTGGCGGGCTTCGTCCGGGCCATTGTCGCGCAGCGCAAGCTGGGCGGGCAAAGTGATTATTTCACCAACGGGAACCGCGCGCGGCGCAATGACCAGGCCATCCTTGCCCGATGTGACGATCAGCGGGATGACCTGATCAATCGCTGCCAGACTTGCGGAAAGCGGTCCGCCTTCATCGGCAAACCCGCGGGCATGGGCGAGCATAACCGGCGTCGCGGGTACCAGGGCTGCGGGCACCAGCCGCTCCAGCGAGACGGTGTCATCGCCCCCTTCGGCGAAGATTTCGAAACTGAGCGCTGGTATGCGGTTGCCAAAATCGCCCAGTTCGAGGTCTTCGAACACCACATAGGCGCAGTCCCGGAAGGCGGGTGCCTGGCCGCCTTTGGCAGCAGCAATCAGCGGGTCGACCGGATCGTTGCCGTGGCCGTGATAGATGCGCAGGCTTCCACCCACCTTGAGATCGCCAAGACTGCCGCGCAGCAGGTTGCCATCGGCCCAGACCCGCCCGAGCCGCGCGATTGGGGTGCTCGACAATGCAATCGCGAACGAGGCTGTGTAGGCGAAGGTGACAGTCGACGGCTGTCCCTTGCGCCCCTTTTCCTTGCGCCTGTTTTCGATCAGGTCGGTTGACCAGATCACCGAACCGGGCACCCGCATCCGTCCGAAATGGCGTGCGATTGGCTGGCCGTAACTGGAGGTGCTGATCGTCAGTTCGCGCAGCCTTGGCCCCTGCCTTGTGCCGCCGCCAAAGATCATCCTGTCGGCCTGCTGACCGATCAGCGCGCCAATCGCCCCGCCTGTCGGGCCGCCGACTGCGGTGCCTATAGCTGTAAGCAGCAATGTCGCCATGGAACTAACCTTTCATCGAGGGAGCGGCGCGCCACTTGGTGCAAATCCGCCAGGATGGTTCGAGCGGCTGCCGCACGACCTGTCGCAGCCCGGCATGCGCATGAATGATGCTGGCATCGCCATCGGCAATCGCGAGATGATGCTGGCAATGGCCGAGCGCGATCAGCAGCACATCGCCAGCCCTGATGGGTTCGTGCGATAGAGCCAGCCCTGACCGGACGGCGAAATGCAGCCACTGATCCACCGACAGGTTGCGCAGGCTATACCCGGTTGGCGCATGCGGGGTTGCCCCGGCGGCGGACAACGCCGCAACCACCAGCCCGACGCAATCGAGACCGGTCGCAGGGTCGCGCCCGTGAAGCCGGAACGGGCTGCCGATCAGCCCTGCTGCCGCAACGGCCAGCGCTGCGCCGCGCCCTGCGCTCATGGCTGGCCGTAACGCGACAGCAGATCATTGCCCGGCAGAAAGGGTTCACCGCGGAAGTTGATACTATTGGCAAACCGGCCCACGCAGGTGGCAAAGGTATGATCGCATCCTTCGCGCAGTTCCGCGCGGGCGCCGGTAGCGGTTCCCGCCAGAAGTGGCCGATCGAGTGTGAGCCAGTCCGCATCGGCATCGATGATGCCGAACGCGAGCCCGGTTTGCGGCCCGGACATGAAACGCAATCTGCCGTCGACGTAATTTTCCCCGATCAGGCCGGAAAAGCGCACCCGGTTCGTTTCGGGGTCAATGGCATCAATCATGCGGAAGGTAGTGAACCGCACTGCCGAAAGCCCGCAGCCCTGACCACAGAACTCGGCCCGGCAGGTCGGGCTGGTGCGCGGCACCAGATCGCGTTCAAGCAGGCTTTTGGTTGACCGCAGTTCGGCGGTGAACTGTGTCTGATTATCCTCGATCCGGCCGATCTGCCCGGAATAGAGCGTGGCATGATCGAGCGTGGTCCAGTCGACCGCGCCGATCTCGATCGCAGCTTCATCGAACAGGCCGGCAGCAAGCTCTTCTTCCCGGATAGAATCATGGTGTAGCACACCTTGTGCTTCGGCGCTGTCGTTGCTGAGTTCGACCGTCAGGCGAATCGCGGCCGGGATCATGCCGGGTGCGGCGCGGTGGGTTATGCCGCCGAAGGTCAGATCGCGGTCGTGGCTGGTAAAGGCGAGCGCAGCCCCGTCGCGGCGATAAATGCGCCAGAAGGTCGCGACGGTATCAAGCTCGCGGTCGAAAAACACCCGCATCAGGCCGTCTCCCGCAGTTCGATCAGCGGGATGGATGGCGCCTCTCCGGCAGCGAAATTGACCGCTGAAACGTCAAGCCGGTCTTCGGCAAACCGCACCGGCACATCAAACAGGAAACCGGCCCGCACCTCTGCCCCCGCAGGCGGTGCGGCCAGGAAGCGCAGCACGCCCTTCTCGCTCAGCGTCCAGCCGGTGTTGGCGACACCGCCGATGCTGACCAGCAGCGTTTCCGGCCGCGGCCGGGTGATGGCCCGCACCTGCGGCTGGGTTGCCCCATAGGATTTGGTCAGCTGGAAATCCGCAGTCGCGCCGTCACCAATCCCGATCAACTGATCGGTCATGGTCGGCGTGCCGGTCATCGCGCTGGAGCTATGATCGAACGGATCCATGATGCGAAAGCCGCGCGCCGGGCCGCGTCGGGCACGGAAGAATGCGACGAGTTCGGACAATTCCGCCTCTGACCGGATACCGGGGCCGACATCGAAATGCAGCCGCGCGTCCGACCACAAGGAGTTGCGCCGTTCGTGCCCCGACGCGGTAACCGCAATCGAGGTCGAAAATTCCGGCGCGACTGAGGCATTCTGGCCCAGCGCGAAGGGGTAAAGCACGTTGTCGAACGGGTCCATGGCTTGCTCCGGGGATGGGGCGAGGCGGGTGTAGCCATCGCGGTTGACCTGCGGCAGCGCCCAGACGTAACGGCGCACGATGTCGCGTTCGGCTGCTTCATCGAGCCCGCTGTCGATCCGCTGCCAGAAAAGTTCGGCATCGGCTGGATCGAGCACGAAGCCGGCGAGGTAATCCTGAAGCGCCGACGGGTAGCCAAGCCAGGTATCGATAAAGGCATAGGCCGCGCGCCGCGCCGCATCCGCTCCGCTGGTGAGCCAGTCGTAGTCTTCGATCTGCAGCCGGTCGAACGCCGGTGCCGCCCAGCCCGATGGCAGGTTGGCGCGAAACAGTTCAGGCCGGTTCGGGTCGAGAATGGTCGGCGTAAATGTCAGCAGCAGCACTTCGGACGGCCCCTGCGCGGCATTGCGAACGGTAGCGGTCAGGTTCGCTGTCGACTGCGCCAGCAGCACGCCTGCATCATCGAGCAAACCGGTCTGCGCGAAGGTCAGCGGGCCGCCGATATCGGCGATGACCGGCGGGGTGCCGCCGAATGCCATCCTTGCGGCGTCGTCATACAGGCAGATTTCTCCCGCCGATGTCACCCACCACCACGGTTCGCCAATCTGGAAGCGGACCGGCAGACCTGCCTGCCGGATCAGCGCCACAAAATCGCTGACCACCTTCGACAGCCATGCCATCGCCTGCGTATTTGCCGGAGACAACAGGGTCGATGGCGGCACCCAACCGGTCAGCGCCGGGGCACCGCTCGCGGTGCGTTGCTTCCAGGCATCCGGGCAATAGGCATCGAACAATTCATACGAGAGCGAGGCGATGACTTCGAAGCCGTCCGCCCGTGCAAGCGCGAAGTAATTGCTGTGCCAGGCGACCGCTGGCGCACTAACCTCTCCTGCGGTCATCACCTTGACCTTGCCAGCCGGCTGCTGCGTGAGCCGCATGAAATGGCTCATGCCGACATAGTGGATCAGATCCTGACGATAGCCGAGACCGGTCACCGCGCGCAGCAGGCGGGCCGGGGTCTGGTTGAAGGCATCGTCATAGGCGGTCGCGATCCTTGTGCCATGCGGCGGCAGCAGGACATCGCCCACTTCGAGCATGGCGCGGGCACCATCTGCGAGGATGCCCGACACCGTCACCGAACCATTGAAGCGCGCGGGCAGCGGCGCGGTGCTGCCGGGAACGTGGCCGGGCGCGACCAGCGAGATGAACATGCGGTCGATGTCGCCGGGGTGGATCGGATCGCCCGGCAGGCCAAAGCCCGCTTC
>JBGSKN010000170.1:0-4416 GCA_041741215.1 Erythrobacter sp.
GTGCGGCGGGCGTGCCGGTCGAAATCGTCCCCGGCATTACCGCCGCCAATGGCGCCGCAGCGGCGAGCGGGATCGCGCTGACCCACCGCGACGCATCGAGCATCGTCAGCTTTGTCGCGGGACAGTGCAAGGGTTTGAGCGCGCAGGATTGGTCGGGCCTCGCGGGCAAGGGCCGCACGCTGGTGATCTACATGGGCGTTTCAACCGCCGCCGAGATCGCCGAAAAACTGATGGCTGACGGGCTTGCCCCAGACATGCCCATCGCGGTGATCGAAAACGCCGCACGGCCCGAAATGCGGGTGCTGCGCGGATTGCTGGCGGGCCTGCCCGGTCTGGTCGTGCGCGAGGCGGTGAAAAGCCCTGCGCTGATCGTGATCGGGGCCGTCACCGCGCGGGCTAATGACCAGATTTTGCAGGTTGCGCGTCATCCCGGCGCAGGCCGGGCCCCGGCAGCGACAGTCGAACTGGGTTCCGGCCTGCGCCGGAATGACGAAGAAAAGTGGGCGCGATGAAAATCCTTACCGGCAATGATCTGCGTTCGGGCGCGGTCGTGTGGTGGAACGGCACCGGCTGGTCGCTGTTCGTCGATGATGCGGTCGATGCGGGCGAGGATGCGGACGAAATCCTCGCCCGCGAAGAGGCCGCGCGCCGGGTCAACGTGCCTTACGCGATCGAGGCTGGCATCGACGAAGCGGGCCACGTCCGGCCTGCACATATCAAAGACCGGGTGCGCGCGCTCGGCCCGACCGTGCGGCGCGATCTGGCTGTGCCGACGGCGGATCGAACAGGCTGGGACTGGGTGATCTGATGTACAAGTATGACGAATATGATCAGGCCATGGTCGATGCCCGCGTGGCAGAGTTCCGCGATCAGGCGCGCCGCCGGATGGAAGGCAAACTGACCGAAGACCAGTTCAAACCGCTGCGGTTGATGAACGGCCTCTATCTGCAACTCCACGCCTATATGCTGCGCGTGGCGATCCCCTATGGCACGCTGAATTCGCGCCAGATGGAGGCGCTGGCCGACATCGCGGAGAAATATGATCGCGGCTACGGCCACTTCACCACCCGCCAGAACATCCAGTATAACTGGATCAGGCTGGAGGATGCCGCCGATATCCTTGCCGATCTGGCAAGGCACGAGATGCACGCGATCCAGACCAGCGGCAATTGCATCCGCAATATCTCGTCCGATCATTTCGCGGGCGCGGCGGCTGATGAAGTGGTCGATCCGCGCCCCTATGCCGAGCTACTGCGCCAGTGGTCGAGCTTTCACCCCGAATTCACCCACCTGCCGCGCAAGTTCAAATTCTGCGTGATCGCGGCAGAAAAAGACCGCGCGGCGATGCGGCTGCACGATATCGGCATCCGCATTGTGAAGCGGGATGGCGCGGTGGGCGCGCAGTTCTATGTCGGCGGAGGGATGGGCCGCACCCCGATGATCGCGCCGCTGATCCGCGATTTCGTGGCCGTCGATCAGCTCATCACCTATGCCGAGGCCGCGTTGCGGGTCTACAACCGCTACGGCCGGCGCGACAACAAATACAAGGCGCGGATCAAGATCCTCGTCCACGAGCTGGGCGCGGCAGAATATACACGGCAGGTCGAGGAAGAGTTCGCCCACCTGCTCAGCGTCGGGGTGGAGCCGCCGCGCGAGGAGCTGGCGCGGATTGCGGAGTTCTTTTCCAATCCTCCCTTCCGTCATCCCAGCGAAAGCTGGGACCTAGAGCAATTGCAGAGCATGGCCGCCGGAGATCCCAGCTTTCGCTGGGATGACGGGTTTGGCCTATGGGTGCGCCGGAACACCCACCAGCACAGGGCGCCGGGATACGTCTCCGCCATCATCAGCCTCAAGCCGGTGGGCGGCATTCCCGGCGATGCCACCGCCGATCAGATGCGTATCCTCGCCAAGCTGGCGCGCGAATACAGCTTTGATGAATTGCGGGTGATGCACACCCAGAACCTGCTGCTGCCGCATGTGCGCATTGCCGATTTGCCAGCGATCTGGACGGCGCTCGATGCGGCGGGGCTGGCTGCGCCGAACATGGACACGATCGAGGACATCATCGCCTGCCCCGGCCTTGATTATTGCAGCCTCGCCAACGCCCGCTCGATCCCGCTGGCGCAGCGCATTTCCGAACGTTTCGCAGCGAGCGGGCGCACCGAAGTGGTGGGCGAATTGAAGCTCAAGATTTCAGGTTGCATCAACGCCTGCGGGCACCACCACGCGGGCCATATCGGCATCCTTGGCGTCGACAGGAAGGGGAAGGAAAACTTCCAGCTTTCGCTCGGCGGCAGCGAGGCCGAGGATGTCAGCCTGGCCAAGATCACCGGCCCCGGCTTTGACGAAGACGGCGTGGTCGCGGCGGTCGAGACTGTCACCGACGTCTATCTCGGCGCGCGGGCCGATGGCGAACGCTTCATCGACACCTACCGCCGCATCGGCATGGAGCCGTTCAAGGAGGCATTATATGGCGGATAATCTCGGCACCTCGCCCGACGAGGTGCAGTTCCGGTTCCGCGATGATGAGCCGGTCGATCACGGCACGGTCACGGTCGATTCTGCGCTGGAACAGACCAACGCCAACGCCGTCCGCATCGAACCGGGTGATGATGCGCGGCTGCTGCTGGCGTTTCTTGACCGGCTGGCGCTGGTGGAGGTCAACTTCCCCAGCTTCACCGACGGGCGCGGCTATTCGGCGGCGCGGATTCTGCGCGAGGCGGGCTATACCGGCGAACTGCGCGCGGTTGGCGAGGTGCTGATCGATCAGCTTTCGCACATGCGCCGCTGCGGGTTTGACAGCTTTGCCCCGGACAAACGGCTGGACGAGGAAGACGCAGCCCGCGCCTTTGCGACGTGGGAGAGTGTCTATCAACGTGCCGCCGATACGCAGATGCCTGGGCGCCGCACCATCGCGGACAAGCGCCATGGTGCCTGACCTTCAGACCGCCAGCAAAGCCCGCAGCCGCGACACGCTAGACCTCGCGCCGCGCTTTACCGATCATGATGCCCTGCGCCTCAACCGGATGTTCCGGGGCGCTTCGACGCGCGAAATGCTCGCCAGCGTAATCCGCGACGGGTTGGCGGGCGATCTTGCCGTCGTTTCCAGCTTCGGGGCGGAAAGCGCGGTGCTGCTGCACCTGATCGCCAGCGTTGATCCGTGTGTGCCGGTGCTGTTCCTGGATACCGCCAAGCATTTTGCCGAAACGCTGGCCTATCGTGACCGGCTCGTGCAACTGCTGGGGCTGAACCTTGTGGTGCTCACCCCCGATCCGGTGGATCTGGCGGCGAAGGACGAAACTGGCCTGCGCTGGTCCTACGATCCCGATGGTTGCTGCGATATCCGCAAGGTGCGCCCGCTGGAAAAAGCGCTCGGCCATTACGACGCCAGCTTCACCGGCAGAAAGGCGTTTCAGGCATCAACCCGCGCGCATTTGCCGCGCTTTGAAGTTGATACGTCCGATGCGCAGGGGCGGCTCAAGATCAACCCGTTGATCGATTGGGATGCGGGCCAGATCGAGGGCTATTTCATCCAGCATGACCTGCCGCGCCACCCACTGATCGCGGCTGGCTATCCCTCAATCGGCTGTTCGCCCTGCACCACCCAGGTCGCGCCGGGCGAAGACCCGCGTTCGGGCCGGTGGAAAGGCTGGGACAAGACCGAATGCGGCATTCACAAACCGGGCGAAGAGCCGTTCTTGTGAGGCGATGCGGCGGGACAGTGACCGAAAATCACCGCCCCGCCGATCCGTAAAAATCAGGCTTCGACCCTTTCGACCACCGAAACCTCGCCGGTTTCGGGATCCTTCGAGGTATAGACGCCCTTGTCATCGACCTGCTCTTCATAGCATTTCTGTTTGGCGCCCTCGGTGTCGGGAGTCGCGCAGAAAAGCTCGGGCGATTTCTGCTCCCACCTGCCGGTTTCGGTCGTGCCATCGGCATTGGTGCTGAGGTAGGTCCCGTCTTCGCTCAATGCGTCGGTAAAGACCGTGCCATCGGCGCGGGTGACCTTGAACACGCCATGCGACGGGCCGCCATCGGCAGCAGTGACGGCTGCCGCGGTTTCTTCAACTACCGACTCGGCTGGCGCATCAGCTTCAGGCGTGCAGGCCGCCAAAGCACCAAGCACGGCAATAAATGCAAATTTCTTCATGATTTCCCCCATTTATGGTGCGAACAAAGGCAATGGATTTTGCCGATATCTGCACCCCCACCCCAAGGATAAAGTCTCCAATCGGTATGTCGAGCATTTATTCAGAGCCACCCTTCGCGCCGATACCACTGCGCGGTTGCCCTTAGCCCGTCCTCGCCCGCAATCGCTGGCTGCCACACCGCAGCGGGCACCGCGCGATCGAACCGCGCGACCCAGTTGGGGTGGCACATGTAACTCACCCGGTCGGGCGTCAGCTTGGCCCG
>JBGSKN010000171.1:0-1714 GCA_041741215.1 Erythrobacter sp.
CAGCGCCAGCATCCGCAGCGACGAGGATGCGCCCGGCGGCGGCCCGCAGTCTCCCGGATCGCCGCGCCGCACCAGCGGTTCCTCGCGCCGGGTTTCCCCCAACAGCGCGCCCAACCCCTTGCCCAGCCGTCGCGGCTTTTCCACAGAACCGCGAGAAGCCGAAGTAAAATCAACGAGTTGAGTTACATCTTCACTCATGCGGCTTGTCTTTCTGCGGGGAATCGCCCGATCAATTCGCGCGCCAGCGCCATATAGGCGCGGCTGCCGGTGCAGTGCTGATCGTAAATCAGCGCGGGCAAGCCGTGGCTCGGCGCTTCGGACAGGCGCACATTGCGCGGGATCACGGTTTCAAACACCAGCTTGCCCAGGCAATCGCGCACGTCATCCGACACCTGATCGGTAAGGCGGTTGCGGCGATCGAACATCGTCAACGCCACCCCGATAATGCCGAGCGCGGGGTTAAAACGCTGCTGCACCTGATCGACCGTCTGGAGCAGCTGGCTGAGCCCCTCCAGCGCGAAAAATTCGCATTGCAGCGGCACCAGCAGCGTATCGGCGGCGCACAGCGCGTTCAGCGTCAGCAGGCCGAGCGAGGGCGGGCAATCGATAAAGCAGATGTCATGCCCGGTATAATTCGCCAATGCGCGTTGCAGGCGGTGGGTGCGCCCTTCAACCGCGACCAGTTCCACTTCCGCGCCGCTCAGATCGACCGTGGCGGGGATGATGTCGAGCCGGGGGATGCTGGTCGGCACGATCGCGCTGTCGAGCGGCACTTCATCGACGATCAGATCATAGCTCGAAACCTCACGCGCGGCGGCGCGGATGCCGAGCCCGGTCGAGGCATTGCCCTGCGGGTCGAGATCGATCAGCAGCGTGCGCCACCCCGTCGCCGCCATCGCCGTGGCGATGTTGATTGCGGTGGTGGTTTTGCCCACCCCGCCTTTCTGATTGGCGATCGCGATTGTCAGCATGATGAGGTCAACTTGGTGTTCCCGTCCTTCCGGCGTGGCAATTCGCCTTGAATCGCCACCGTTTTCGCGCGTCAGGCCCTTACGATGATCCCGGCCTCAGGATCGGTCAAGGAATGTTTCACGTGAAACATTGCTCGAATCGCCGGTTTCAGCGCCTCCAATTCCTGCGCCGCCGAGCGCCCCTTGGGCAAGGCATAGCGGGTGGCGGCTGTGGAGAAGGGTGCGGATAAGGCGAGGAGTTTGGGCAGCGGAGCAAAGGCGCGTGCCGAAATGGCGCGGGCGGGAAATGGCTCAACCCGCTCCAGCCGCTGCGCTTCCACCCGGCATTTGGGCAGATCGAGCGCGGCGATGCACTGTTCGAGAAACGCCGCCCGTCGGCTACGCGATTCGACCAGCACCATCGGCATGTTGGGATAAAGCGCGGCGATCACCAGCCCCGGAAACCCCGGCCCGCTGCCCAGATCAAGCCACGGGCCACCCGCATTGGCCCCGAATGTTTCACGTGAAACATTTTGAACGAGCTGCGCCGAATCCGCGATGTGGCGCTGCCAGATATGCGCCTCGGTAGCCTTGGCGATCAGGTTCTGGCGCTGATTTTCCTCCAGCACCAGCGCGGCAAAGGCTTCGATTCGCGCCATTCCATCAGCATCGGTCAATCCCGCAACGTAGGCGCGGGCTTCGGCCTCGGTGGTAATCACGCCGCGCGCTGCCCGCTTGCCAGCCGCCGCGCGTGGACAAGCAGC
>JBGSKN010000172.1:0-1881 GCA_041741215.1 Erythrobacter sp.
CGCGCGCATCTGCCGCCCGCGCCCGCCCGCGACATAGCCTGCGACCAGCCCGGATTCTGCCGTGAGAAGCCGCGCAATCGCCCCGGTCTCCCCCTGCGGACGACTGGCAAGCAGGATCGCAGGCGCGCGCAGGTTCATGCCTGCGACCCGGCGGTTATTTTCTGGTGGATTTGGCTTCCAGCGCGGCCAGCCGAGCCTCTAGCGCATCGGCCTGTTCGCGCGCCTTTTGCGCCATCGCCTTGACCGTGTCGAATTCTTCGCGGCTGACGAAATCGATCCCGCCGAATGCTTCACGCATCCGTTCGCGCGCGCTCATCCGGGCTTCGCGGGTCATGCCCGCCATCGTCCCTGCGGCGCTGTTGGCGATTTTGACAAGGTCGGCGATGATCGTGTTCTGGCTTTGCATGGGGCTTATTTGGCGATTGGGCGGCGCATTGTCCAGCCTGCGCGCATCACAATTCCACCCGCGTTTCGGCCCCGCTTGCGCCGCTATTGCCGCCATCGGGATTGGCCGCGATGAACTGATAATTGAGCGCGCCCGCAAAGCACAGCCATGCCAGATAGGGCAGCAGCATCAGCCCCGCCCCGCGCCGTACCCGCCAGATCAGCGCCAGCGCGATCAGCAGCAAAACCACCGAAGCCGCAATCACATAAAGCGCGGCCTGCATGTTCTGCATCCCGAAAAACACCGTGGTCCAGCTTTGCGTCACCAAAAATTGCACCGCAAACACCGCGAGCGCGGTGCCGCGTCCCGCCGCCCCCCACGCGCTTGCCACCAGCGCCAGCGCCAGCCCGATCATCACGAACAGCGCCGTCCAGACGATCCCGAAAGCAACCGGCGGAGGATAGATCGCCGGCTTTACAAGACCCGCAAACCACACCGTATCCGGCCCCGCCACGCGCCCGGCGACAAAGCCGATCAGCAGCACCAGCGGCACCAGAAACAGCGCCCAGCGCAGAAAACTGGCGCGCAATTGTTGTTTGGAGGCAAGGACGTTCATGGATTCTCCTCGTGCCGTGTGCGCGCAGCGATTCTGCCCGCCAGCCCGTTTGTTGGGCGATAACAGAGCCAGCGCGCTGCGCCAAACTTATGCGCGGTGCGCTGCGATCAGAAACTCGACATTGCCTTGCGGGCCGGTAATCGGGCTTTCGACGATCCCTGAGATATCCCAGCCAAGGCTCTCGATCCATTCACGAACCTCGTTGCATACCCGCGCGTGCAAGGCGGGATCGCGCACCACCCCGCCCTTGCCCACTTCCTCGCGTCCGACCTCGAACTGCGGCTTGATCAGCGCGACCAATTGGCACGGCGTGGCAGCAAGTGCGAGCGGGCGTTCGAGCACCTTGGCAAGGCTGATGAAGCTGGCATCGCATACCACCCAGTTGCAGGGCCGGTCGATCAGATCGGGGGTCAGGATGCGCGCGCTGGTCTGTTCGAGCACGGTCACGCGGCTGTCTTCGCGCAACCGCCACGCCAGCTGGTTGGTGCCGCTGTCGACCGCAAACACATGGGCCGCGCCCTTGGTCAGCAATACGTCGGTAAACCCGCCCGTGGATGATCCGATGTCCATCGCGGTCGCCCCCGCCGGGTTCAGCCTGAAATGTTCGAGCGCGTGCGCCAGCTTGATCCCGCCCCGGCTGACCCAGGGATGATCGCGCCCGCGCACTTCGAGGGCCGCGTCTTCGGCGATCTGCTGGCCCGGTTTGCCGACCTTGGCCTCGCCCACGAACACCAGCCCGGCCATCACCAGCGCCTGCGCGCGCGCGCGGCTTTCGGCCAGCCCGCGATCCACCAGCAACTGATCGACGCGGCGCTTTTGCGGCTTGGGTGTGGGAGGCGGACGTTCGGGCATGGACAAGACCCGCTCCTAGCGCGCAAAG
>JBGSKN010000173.1:0-5393 GCA_041741215.1 Erythrobacter sp.
ATCGCGGCGGCAGCGATAGCGCCCGTCATTGCCGCGCCACACGCTGTCACGGTGGCTCAGGCGGCGGTCGTCATAGTGGTCGCGGTCGCGATAGCGGCGATCATTGTGGCCCCGCCCGCGCCGGTCGCGCCGATCATCGTAGCGGTCACGATCATAGGCGGCGACCGGCGCCATCGGGTGCGCGCTGTGATTGAACGCAGCAAAGGTCGATGCGGGCGCGGCGGGCAGATCGGCCGCCTGCGCCGGAACACCCAAAAACGCCAGTGAACCGGCGGCGGCGAGGATGGCGAGGTGTTTCATGGTCGTTTCCCTTGTGAGGGCTCCGTGATGGAGCACGACCGTTATCGTTCATCTAAAGCGAACCTCACATGAACAACCCGATCAGGAAGCAGCAGGGTTGGATGAACCGGGCTGCGCCTGCGATAAAGCGAAATCAACGGCGTTTCCCGGCTGCTTTTTCGCGCAATTTGGCGCTGAGCGGGGCGAGCGCGGCCAGTTCCGCAAGCTCGGCGGTGGTGGCTTTCCCGGCCATCAGCGCGTCAAACACCCGCGCGACGCTCCAATCACGGACGCCCAGCGCAACGCGTTCGAGCGAATCGCCCGCTGCCACTTCGCCAGTTTCGATCACCCGGAAATACCACCCGCAGCGCCCGGTCTGAATGATCCGCGCGACCATGCCCCTGGAGCCGAAGCGGTGCTCGATCTTCCAGCACGGCTGGCGCGGCTGGCTGATCTCGATCAGCGCCCCGGTTCTCTTGGGGCCTAGGCGGAAACGGCCGCCGATATGCACCATGTCCTCGGTCAGGCCGCGCACCGCGAGGTTCGATCCGAAGCTGCCGGGTTCGGCCAGCAGCGGGTGAGGGCCAAGCACCTCGGCCCAGTCATCATGGTGATCGAGCGGGTAGAGGTGCAGCGCCATGTCCGGGCCGCCGTGGTGGCGCGTGTCGGCCTGTTCGTCAGGCGCAAGGCCGTGTTCCAGCACCTGAACCGCGCCTTCACGCGGACGTTTGGCAATCGCGCTCAGTTCCGCCCCGTTAAAGGGCCGCGCGGTGCCGGTGCAGACGGCTTCGATAATGTGCTTCATGGCTTTCTCACAATCAGGTCGATCCAATCGCGCTCCACATTGTCGAACCCACCGGCGGTGTAATGCCGGGTCTCGACTATCTGCCAATCGGCCCGAGCCTCGTATTGGCCAGCAAGCCATTGCGCCGAAGGAAAATTGTAGAACCGGCCAAGCCCGTCACGTCCTTCCGCCTGCCCCAGTTTGTAACTGGCGAAATGCCATCCGCCGGGTGCCAGCGCGCGGTGAATGCGCCGCAGCACCTCGGGCAGCGCGGCGCGGGGGCAGTGGAGCAGGCTCGCATGCGCCCAGATACCGTCATAGACGGCTTCGGCTTCAAGTTCGTCGAAGGCCATCACCCACGCGCCGAGACCAAAGCGTTCATTGGTCTTGGCAACCATCGCAGGGGCGGCGTCAGTGGCATCGACCATGAAGCCACGCGCGGCCATCCGCGCCGAATCCTGCCCGCCGCCGCAGCCCAGTTCAAGCACCCGCGCGCCCGCCGGAAGACGATCGAGGAAAGGGTCGAGTTGGTAAGAATGCGCTTGGCCGAACTTCAGCACATAATGCGGCGCGCGTTCCTGATAGAATGCAATCGTCGCCGGATCGGCGCTCACGCAGGCTCAGCCGCCGCAGCCGCTTCGCGGTCTCGCTGGGCGCGGCTTTTCTTTTCGGCGGCGGTTTTCAATTGCCCGCAGGCCGCGTCGATATCGCGCCCCCTTGGCGTGCGCACCGGGGCGGAAATCCCGCCTTCGAACACGATGTTCGAAAAGCGCCGGATGCGGTCGGGATCGGAACATTCGTAGCCGCTGCCGGGCCAGGGGTTGAACGGGATCAGATTGACCTTGGCGGGCAGGTTGTATTGCCGCAGCAGGCGGACCAATTCGCGCGCGTCATCGTCGCTGTCGTTCTTGCCCTTGATCATCACATATTCAAACGTGATCCGCCGGGCGTTGGATGCGCCGGGATAATCGGCGCAGGCCTGAAGCAGGTCTTCGATCCCGTATTTCTTGTTCAGCGGCACCAGTTCGTCGCGCACTTCCTTGCGCACGCCGTGCAAGGACACCGCGAGGTTGACCCCGATTTCCTGCCCGCAGCGCGCCATCATCGGCACCACGCCGCTGGTCGAAAGGGTGATGCGGCGTTTCGACAGCGACAGGCCAT
Source organism: Erythrobacter sp. (assembly GCA_041741215.1). Classification (GTDB taxonomy): domain Bacteria; phylum Pseudomonadota; class Alphaproteobacteria; order Sphingomonadales; family Sphingomonadaceae; genus Erythrobacter. Next base: position 2,225 of record JBGSKN010000173.1, read on the forward strand.
CGCCGTCCATCACCAGGTTGAGCGCATCGCGGACGTGATCGAAATTATACAGCGGCTCACCCATGCCCATCATCACGATGTTGGTCAGCAAGCGGCCATCTGCGGTGTATTGAAAATCATCGTCATCGTCATCATCATCGGCAAGATCGTGCACCCCTGCTAATGCTGGGGCCTCGGTCGGCGTTGCGCCATCTTGCCTGAGATCCCCGCCTGCGCGGGGATTCGCGGAAAGGTTCGCACCGGATTTGGGCCATTCGCCCAGGGCATCGCGCGCGAGCATCACCTGCCCGACGATTTCGCCCGGTGTCAGGTTGCGCACCAGCTTCATCGTGCCGGTGTGGCAGAAGGTGCAGTTGAGCGTGCAACCGACCTGCGACGAGACGCACAACGTCCCGCGCGTCTCGTCGGGGATGAACACCATCTCGTAATCGTGGCCATCGGCGGTGCGCAGTAGCCATTTGCGGGTGCCATCGGTAGAGTGCTGCGCCTCGACAATCTCTGGCCGCCCGATCACAAAGCGTTCGCTGAGCCACGGGCGCATCGACTTGGCGATGTCGGTCATCGCTTCGAAATCGGTGACGCCGCGGTGATAGAGCCAGTGGAACACCTGCTTGGCGCGCAGCTTGGCGGCTTTATCATCCAGACCGGCGGCGGCGAACAATTCGCGGATGCGCGGGCGCGGCAGGCCGAGCAGGTCAATGCGACCGTCAGCGCGCGGCGTGATGTCACGCGCCGTGGGCACCGGGTCGCTGAGGCCCGGAATGGTCATGAGTGCGGTATCGGCCATGGGTGGCGCGCCTATAATCGCAACCGACGGGTTTGACCAGTCAGCGCGGCTTGGCACAAGCAATAGTCGCCGCATCCATCGCCGTCGCAACCCCGGCAAGGGCATAGCGATCGGTAAACCTGCCGCCCTTCGCGCCGCTTGCCGAAACGCTCATCCGCGCCGCGACACGCATCGCGGCGATGATTGCGGCATCATCGCGCGCATCTTTTGCCCAGGCATTCCGGCCCTTCGCAACCAGGTCAAAGCGGCTGCGGCCAATAACCAGCCGCACCCCGGCCCCCTTATCCTTGGTGTCCGCCACTGCGCGCGACAATACCAGATGCAGCGCCCCGCGCACCTTCCTGTCCGGCCAGGTCGAAATCGTGGCATGGGCGGGCGCGGGCGGGTTGCCTTGCGCCTTGGCGATGGCATAGCAGCGGTGCGGCTTTGCATCCTTGAACGCCGCCCACCCGTCATACACGCCAAGGCTGTCACGCGCGGCAAGCGGCGCGGCAAAAATCAGGGCGAGGAGTGCGATCAGCCTAGTCATAAGCGATGCTCAACACTTCCCATTCGCGCGTGCCCGAAGGCAGGCGCACGGTGCGCAGATCGCCCACGCTCGCGCCGCGCAAAGCCTTGGCGAGCGGGGAGTTCCAGCCGATCCGGCCCGCGCCCGCGTCCTGTTCGTCATCGCCCACCAGTGTCACGGTCTGGCTGTTATCGCCCTCGTCCGCGATTGCCACGCGCGCACCGAAAAACACCCGCGACCGATCAATCTGCACCGCCGGATCGACCACCCGCAGCGCCTTCATCCGTTTGATCAGCTGCGCCAGCTCACGGTCTATCTCGCGCATTTTCTTGCGGGCATAAAGGTAATCGCCGTTTTCGGAGCGGTCACCATTGCCCGCCGCCCAGCTGACGATTTCGACAATCGCCGGGCGCTCGCTGCCGAGCAAGTGGTCATAGCGCGCTTTCAGCGCAGCCATTCCCGCAGGCGTGATGGGCGGGCCCTGAACCTTCATTGGCGCGGTTTCATTGAAAATCAGCGTAAAAATGCGTCGACAGGGCGCGGCAGGCCCGCCTCTGACGGATACATGTGCGAATAGGACACCGCATTGCCGATCACCCGCATGATATAATAACGGGTTTCGAAATTGGCCGGGATCTTTTCGACCCAGGTGACCCAGTCGATCTCGCCCCGGCGCGGATCGCCGTTCAGCCGCAGCCACTGGTTCACGCGCCCCGGCCCGGCATTGTAAGCCCCCACCGCGAGCGGATAGGCCCCGCCGTAATAGCTCATCATCCGCGCGAAATAGGCGTCGCCCAGCTGGATATTGTAATGCGGCGCGGCGGTGAGATCGGCTGACAGGTAATTGATCCCCAGCTTGCCCGCCTGTTCGCGCGCGGTGCCCGGCATCAACTGCATCACCCCGCGCGCCCCGGCATGGCTCACCCGGTTGCGGTCGAACTCGCTTTCCTGACGGCTGATCGCGTGGACCATCGTCCAGTCATTGACCACAGGCGGCGTGGATACTGTCGGAAAGCCGATCCGTTCCAATCCGGCCAGCCCGTTTTCGCCCGCTTTCATGCCCAGCACCACGGCCATTTCATCCAGACCCGTCTCGCGCGCCAGCATCCCGGCCATCAGCATTTCTTCAGGGCTGTCGGCCTCATCGCCCAGCGCTTCGAAAAACCGGCGTTCGGTGCGCCAGTCGCGGCGGCCCACGGCGATCGCGCGGATCGCCTTGACCAGCGGGCGGCTTTCAAATTCGGCGCGGACAGCGGCGTCCATCGCGGGCTGGGGCAGGGGGGCAAACGCAGGCATCTGGCGGCCCAGCGCCGAAATCGCCAGCTGGCCATAATAATAATCGGGCCAGCGCGCCGCCATTTCGAAATAGCGCGCGGCTTCATCCCTGTTGCCCGATTGGCGCGCGGCGCGGCCCGCCCAGAAATAACCCTTGGCCTTGGTCAGCGGGGTCTTGGCCGCATCGCCATAGCGCTGGAACAGCGGCGCGGCGGCGGCACCATCGTTCAGATCCCACAGCGCTTTGGTGCCGCCCAGCCACATCAGATCGGTGTAACGATCACGCAAGGCAAAGCTGGTGAGCGACAGGTCGGTGCCGGGCGCAAACAGATCATCGGTGCGGCTTGCGATTTGCACGGCGCCGCGCGCCCCGCTCGCCTTGGCCAGCGCCAGCAGATCGCCCACAAAGGTTTCAGGATCGCTCGCAGGGCGGGCAAAATCGGGGCGGCTGACAAACACCCGCAACGCTTCCCCGCTTTGGCCGGCCGCGCGCAGATGCTTGACCATGTTGAAGATATAACCCGGATCGGCCTCAGCCCCGGCAGGCACTTCAAGGCCGGCGGTTTCGGGCCGCGCGCCGCGCAGCAGCGCCAGACGGG
>JBGSKN010000174.1:0-1537 GCA_041741215.1 Erythrobacter sp.
CCGGGGATCAGCGTGTCGGTGGCCTTGTATTGATCGCCAAACGCATGGCGGCCGACAACGATCGGGTCAGTCCAGCCGGGCACAAGGCGCGGCACATTGTCGATCACGATCGGTTCGCGGAACACCACACCGCCAAGGATATTGCGGATCGTGCCATTGGGCGACTTCCACATTTTCTTGAGGCTGAACTCCTCCACCCGCTGTTCGTCAGGGGTGATGGTGGCGCATTTTACGCCGACGCCGTGCTGCTTGATCGCATTGGCGGAATCGATGGTCACCTGATCATCGGTCGCATCGCGGTTTTCGATCGAAAGGTCGTAATAGTGCAGATCAATGTCGAGGAAAGGCAGGATCAGCCGTTCGCGGATCCATTGCCAGATGATCCGGGTCATCTCGTCCCCATCAAGTTCAACGACGGGGTTGGCGACTTTGATTTTCTGCATGGGTGATGCCCTATCCTTCTTTACCCGTCTGCGCGGGCTGCCTGTGATTGACTGTAAGCAGTGCAAGATGTTGCGCGGGCTTTAGCAGAGGAGGCGGTGCTTGCAAGCGGGCACCCCGGCGAATGGCGCACCTGCGCTGCCACGGGTTTTGCTGTGCGCCATCGGGGCACAAAAAACCCGCCTCAAGGGGCGGGTGATTTGCGGTTCGGGCCGATGGTGGGCGTAGCAAGGATTGAACTTGCGACCCCTACGATGTCAACATAGTGCTCTACCACTGAGCTATACGCCCGCACCATCGGATCAGCCTCTGACGAGGCGGAGGCGGCCCTTAACGTAAGCCCGGAAAAGGTGCAAGCGATTCGAAATTCTAAGCCCGCGCTTCTCCGGCTTCCTCGAACATCCGCTCCACTTCCAGCACCAGATCGCGCAGGTGGAACGGTTTGGACAATACCTTGGCCGCGGGCTGTTCACGGCTGGCGCGCAAGGAAACGGCGGCAAAGCCGGTGATGAACATCACCTTGGTTCGCGGAGAAATTTCGGCGCAACGCTGTGCCAGTTCGATCCCGTCCATTTCGGGCATGACGATATCCGACAACAGCAGATCATAATCGCCGGTTTCCAGCAGCGGCACGGCTTCGGTGCCGCGATCCACTGCGCTGACTTCGTAGCCGGCGTTGGTCAGTGCGCGCTGAAGATAGGTGCGCATTGCCTCTTCATCTTCGGCAAGCAGGATTCGGGGTGTGCGGGGCGATGTCATGTCAACTGCGTTAGCAGCGCGGGCTTAAGAAATCTTTGTGCCCGCGACAAATTGCTCGCGAATGGCGCGCAGGCCGCCGCGCCAGCCGCGATCAGGCTTTGACAGGCCCGCGCAAAGGCGGCAGCAAGGTTGGCGGAATGACGCCATCCTCTCGCACGCCCCGTGATCCGATCTTCGCCAGCGCCGATGTGCGGGTGGCGGTGACGGGGGGCTGCGTTCCCGGGTTGAACAATGCGTCGGCGTTTACGCTCACCACGCCGCCGCGCCTGCGCCTGCCGCTATTGCTGGCGGTGCCCCACGCGGGCCGTGCCTATCCGCCCGCTGTGATGGCGCGGAT
>JBGSKN010000175.1:0-2816 GCA_041741215.1 Erythrobacter sp.
CTCGGCAAGGCTGGCAGGCGTGTCATCCGGCGCAATCGCGACGCGCGCCTGCGCCACCACCTCGCCCGCGTCGAGCTCGGGCGTGACCAGATGCACGCTCGCGCCTGCATGGCTGTCCGCCGCCGCAATCGCGCGGGCAAAGGTGTCCAGCCCCTTGTATTTAGGCAGCAGCGAGGGGTGGATATTGAGCATCCGCCCCGCCCAGCGCTGCACAAACCCGTCCGACAGGATGCGCATATATCCCGCCAGAACGATGTGATCCGCGCCCGCTGCCAGCACGGCGGCTTCCATCGCGGCGTCATGCGCATCGCGCGTCATGCCTTTGTGCGAATGGGCAAAAACGGGCACGCCTTCGAGCGCGGCGAGGCCAAGGCCGGGGGCTTGCGCATCATTGCTGGCCACCAGCACCACCTCATAGGCGGCCCCGTCCAGGCGGCTGGCATAAAGCAGCGCGGCCATATTGGTCCCCGCGCCGGAGATGAAAATGGCGATGCGGGCCTTTTCAGCCAAGGTGCGCCGCGCTCCAGCCGCTTCTGGCCGACCATGTCTCCGCCGATCCGCGCACGGTGCAGCCTTTGTCACCCGCCTCGATCCGGCCGACCGGCAGCACGGTTTCGCCCGCCGCCTCAAGCTGCTGCGTTACCTCGGCCACCTTGTCCGCCGCCACGGCCAACACCATGCCGACCCCGCAATTGAAGGTGCGCGCCATTTCCTCAGGCTCAATCTGTCCTTGCGCTTGCAGAAACGCCATCAGCCGGGGCTGCGGCCACAGATCGGCATCGACCACCGCATGCGCGCCTTCGGGCAGGATGCGCGGGATATTTTCGAGCAAGCCGCCGCCGGTGATGTGGGCGAGCGCGTTGATCCGGCCCGCGCGGATCAGCGGCAGCAGGCTGGCCACATAAATCCGCGTCGGCGCGATCAGCGCATCGATCAGCAATTGATCGGAATCGAACAGCGCGGGGCGGTTCAGCTTCCAGCCCTTGTCCGCCGCCAGACGGCGCACCAGCGAATAGCCGTTGGAATGCACCCCCGATGACGCCAGCCCGATCAGCACATCACCCGGCGCGACCCTGTCACCGGTTAATTGTTCGCCGCGTTCGACCGCGCCGACGCAGAACCCGGCAAGGTCATAATCGCCCGGCGCATACATTCCCGGCATTTCCGCCGTCTCGCCGCCGATCAGCGCGCATCCGGCGATCTTGCAGCCTTCTGCGATGCCCGCAATCACCCGCTCGGCCACGCCGTTTTCCAGCTTGCCGGTGGCAAAATAATCAAGGAAAAACAGCGGTTCCGCGCCCTGAACGATCAGATCATTGACGCACATCGCGACCAGATCAATGCCGACGGTATCGTGCCGGTCATGGTCAATCGCCAGTTTCAGCTTGGTGCCGACCCCATCATTGGCGGCCACCAGCAGCGGATCGCGATATCCTGCGGCCTTGGGATCGAAAAATCCGCCGAACCCGCCGAGTTCGCTGGTCGCACCGGGGCGCGCGGTGGCCCTGGCCAGCGGGGCGATGGCTTTGATCAGCGCATTGCCGGCCGCAATCGATACGCCTGCATCGGCATAGGTGTAGGGGGAGTTCTTGATGCTCATGCACGCCGCTTTAGCCTTTCGCGCTTGGAATTCCACTCGGCTTTGGGCAAAAGGCGCGCGATTTCCCCGATGAGCATGACTCTTCCCCTTCCCGGCCGCGATGCCGCCCCTTCGTGGTTCACCGGCCGTTCGCTGGTTCGCAGCCTTGGCGGCGCTGTGCTGGCGCTGGTGTTGCTTGGCGGTGCCTATGCGCTTGTGGCGCAGGTGGCGGGCGAACGCGGGATCGCACCCACTGCGGCCAGCGCCGATATCGAAGTGCGCGGGATCAGTGTCGATATCAGCGGTAAAAGCGCCGAGGACGCGCGCGCTGTTGGCTGGCGTGAGGCGCAGCGGCAGGCATGGGCCAAGCTTGGCGGGCCGAAACTGCCCGACGCACAGCTTGATGGGCTGGTATCCGCGATCGTGATCGAGCGTGAGCGGCTTGGCCCGCGGCGCTATATCGCCACGCTGGGCGTGGTATTCGATCGGCAGCGCGCGGGCAGTTACCTTGGCGGCCCTGCACAGGTGGCCCGTTCGTCCCCGCTGCTGCTGATCCCGGCGATGGAAAGCGGCGGGGCGATGATCGCATTTGAACAGCGCAATCCGTGGCAGCAGGCCTGGGCCGATTTCAATCCCGGCGCCAGCCAGATCAATTATGTGCGCCTGAGCGGGGCGGGGGGCGATTCGCTGCTGGTCAATTTCGGGCAGACCAGCAGACGCAGCCGGGCATGGTGGCGCTCGATGCTCGATCAATATGGCGCAACCGATGCCTTGATGGCGTTTGCCCGGCTCGATCATCAGTTTCCCGGTGGGCCGGTCAGCGGCACCTTCACCGCGCGATATGGCCCTGACAGCCGCCTGCTCGAAACGTTCACGCTGAAGGCCGATGGCCCGGATCAGGTGCCCGATATGCTGGGCCGCGCGGTTGCACGGCTGGACGGCGTTTTTGCAAGCGCGCTGGCGGCGGGCAAGCTCAAGCCCGATCCGACCTTGCGGCTGGGCGGAGCGGGCGAAGTGGATCCGGCAATTCAGCGCCTGATCGAGATCGGTCAGGCAGTCACGGCGCGTGAGGCGGCTGCGGCAGCGGCGGCTGCGGCGGGGATTATTCCGGGAAGCAATGCCCAGCCAATCACCGGCCCCGCGCCGGGCGAGGCAGCGGTGCGCGCCGTCATCGTGCAGTTCGCCACCCCCGATGCCGCCAGTTTTGACGGGCTGCTTGGCGCGGTGCGCGGCGTTG
>JBGSKN010000176.1:0-2605 GCA_041741215.1 Erythrobacter sp.
CGGCGCGCGGCGCGGCAGCGGGCTTGGGCGCGGAGCCGGGCTTCCTGGGGGCAGGGGCCTTTTTCTTTTCGTTGGCCTTGACCGGGGAAGGGCGCGCCTTCAACTCCAAGCGGTGCGCCTTGCCGATTACCGCATTGCGGCTGACCCCACCAAGTTCGGTGGCGATCTCGCTGGCGGTGGCGCCGCCTTCCCACATTTTCCTGAGCGTCTCGATGCGCTCGTCCGTCCAGCTCATATCTACTACCTGTTCCTGTGCTTGCGGCGGATACTTGTCATGGAACCCGGCGCAGCCTAGGCACCTGTGCCATGGCCGAACCCGCTTCTGTAAATCCGTTGTCCGCGCTGCTCCCGTGACCGAAAATAACCTGTCTGACAAGGCCGGCGGAAGCACCCGGTTTTCCCCTCGCGGCGTTCCGGTGATTTCCGGGATCAACCGCGTGGGTCTGTTCGCCCTCTATATGAAGGAGGTGCGCCGGTTTCTCAAGGTGCAGATGCAGACGATCTGGGCACCAGCCTTTACTACGTTGCCGTTTCTGGCGATCTTTACGGTCGCATTGGGCCGTGAAGGACGCGAAGTGCTCGGCGTGCCGTTTGCGAGCTTCGTTGCGCCGGGGCTGATTGTGATGGCGATGATGCAGAATGCCTTCGCCAATTCCAGCTTTTCGCTGCTGGCGGGCAAGATGCAGGGGACGATCATCGATCTGTTGATGCCCCCGCTTTCACCGGGCGAATTGATGAGCGGGATCCTTGCCGCCGCGATCACCCGCGCGATTGCGGTGGGCTTTACCGTGGCGCTGGCGATGGCGCTGTGGCCGGAAGTATCGCTCGACATGGCGCACCCCTGGGCGGTGGTATGGTTCGGGTTGATGGGATCACTGTTGCTGGCGACGCTGGGGCTGGCAACCTCGATCTGGGCGGAAAAGTTCGATCACAACGCCGCGATCACAAATTTCATCATCGCTCCGATGTCGCTGCTTTCAGGCACGTTTTACGTGATCGAAAACCTTGACCCCGCATTCCAGTGGGTGAGCCGGATGAACCCGTTTTTCTATGTGATTTCGGGCTTCCGCTATGGCTTTCTGGGTGCCACTGACATGGGGTCAGGCACCACTGTGATCGCGGCTGCGGGGGGGCTGGCGGTGGTCAATGCGGGGCTGGCAGCGGGTGCCTATGCACTGCTGCATTCAGGCTGGAAGCTGAAAAGCTGAACGCCCTAGTGGGTGAGGGCTCTGCGCATTTTGTAACGCCCATCTTTGAAGCTGTCGAACAGCTGGCGCACCGTGGGGTGATCGACCGGGCCACCATCGGCATCCGCCAGGAGATTCGCCTGACTGACATAGGCAACGTAAGCGGAATCATCGTTTTCCGCGAGCAAGTGATAAAACGGTTGGTCGCGGCGCGGGCGGATATCTTCGGGGATCGACTGGTACCATTCTTCGCTATTGGCGAACACCGGATCGATATCGAACACCACGCCGCGAAAGGCGAACAGGCGGTGGCGCACCACATCGCCGATGCCGAAGCGGGCGCGGGTTTGTCGCGGGGCGACAATGGTGCGCCCAGCCTGACTCGAGAAGAACTCTGCGCGTTCCATGGCCGGAATATGGACTTTCAACGCGCCAAAACAAGCAGCGCGATGGTGCAGGTGCGAGATATGCCCGCATTTTGTGGCTTGGCGGGACTTGGCAAGGGGCAAGGCTTGGGCTAACGCGCGCTCCCTGTCGCCTGCCGCTCCGACCGCGCGGCGCCCCTGTGTGACAGACCTCGCGGAGAGGTGGCAGAGTGGTCGAATGCGCCGCACTCGAAATGCGGTTTACCGGCAACGGTAACGTGGGTTCGAATCCCACCCTCTCCGCCAGTCACCCTTCCGCAAGCGTCCAAAAAACGACTGTTTTCCTGGATTTTTAGCCATTTCGTGCTAGAGATCGTTCTGCATTTGTTTCGATATTTACGCATGCATCCGCAACGATTGGGGGCAGTTCTGGGGGCATCGAAACGCAGTTTTGGGGGCACAGATGCTCAGCGAAATGGCGGTCCGGCAAGCGAAAGCAAAGGACAAGGATTACAAGCTCTCCGATTCCGAGGGGCTCTATCTGTTCGTGGCCAAATCTGGCCGTCGAAGCTGGCGTCTCAAATATCGTTTTGCCGGGAAAGAGCGACGGCTCATCCTGGGTGCCTATCCCGAATTATCGCTGAAGGAAGCGCGTGACAGGAAGTGTGATGCTCGCAAGCTGCTTGCGGAAGGGAGGGACCCCGGTCTCGAAGCAAAGAAAGCAGCCATTGCGCGAGCCATGTCAGCGTCGAACACCTTCGAGGTTGTGGCGCGCAATTGGTTTGCACTTCAGGAAGATCGGTGGACGCTTGTCCACGCAAGGGACGTAATCTGTAGCTTGGAAAAAGAGGTGTTCCCGTGGATCGGCGCCTTGCCGATCGCCGAGCTTGATGAGCCGATCGTGCTTTCCGTACTCAGGAAGATTGAAAAGCGAGGGGCCATCGAGACGGCTCATCGCGTACGCCAACGCATGTCAGCCGTTTTCGTGCAGGCGATTGCTGAAGGGCTTGCGGCGAGGGATCCGGCCGCTGTGGTGGGCAAAGCCCTCAAGCC
>JBGSKN010000177.1:0-3059 GCA_041741215.1 Erythrobacter sp.
GATAACGACATGTCGATCGCGCCGCCGGTGGGCGGGCTTTCGGCCTATCTGGCGCGGATGGTGTCATCTTCCGAATATCTCGGCATCCGCAGCCTCGCCAGCCGCGTGATCCAGAAGATGAGCCGCCGGATGCACGACACCATCGGCAAGGCAGAAGAATTCACCCGCGGCATGGTGACCGGCGGGACGCTGTTTGAAGAACTGGGCTTTTATTATGTCGGCCCGATTGACGGGCACAATCTCGACCACCTGCTCCCCGTGCTGGAAAACGTGCGCGATACCAGCGAAGGGCCGGTGCTGATCCATGTCGTCACCGAAAAGGGCAAGGGCTATGCCCCGGCCGAAAACAGCGCCGACAAATATCACGGCGTGCCCAAATTCAATGTCATCACCGGCGAGAAATCCAAAAGCGCGGCTGGCCCGCCCGCCTATCAGGACGTGTTCGGCCTGACCCTGGCAAAGCTGGCCGAGAGCGATGACCGGATCTGCGCAATCACCGCCGCGATGCCTTCGGGAACCGGGGTGGACAAGTTTGCCAAGGCGCACCCCGCCCGCACCTTTGACGTCGGCATTGCCGAACAGCACGCTGTGACGTTTGCCGCCGGGCTGGCGGCCGAGGGGATGCGGCCCTTCGCCGCGATATACTCGACCTTCCTCCAGCGCGCTTACGATCAGGTGGTGCATGATGTGTGCATCCAGAACCTGCCCGTGCGCTTTGCGATTGACCGCGCCGGGCTGGTCGGCGCGGACGGGGCGACCCACGCCGGATCGTTCGACGTCACCTATCTCGCCACCCTGCCCAACATGGTGGTGATGGCCGCCGCAGACGAGGCGGAACTGGTCCACATGACCTACACCGCCGCCGAATATGACGATGGCCCCATCGCCTTCCGTTACCCGCGCGGCAATGGCACCGGGGTGCCACTGCCCGAAGTGCCGGTGAAGTTGGAAATCGGCAAGGGCCGGTTGGTGCGGGAAGGCACCAAGGTCGCGATCCTCTCGCTCGGCGCGCGGCTGGCCGAGGCGCTGAAAGCCGCCGACGTGCTGGAGGCCAAGGGGCTTTCGACCACGGTGGCCGATATGCGTTTTGCCAAGCCGCTCGACGAAGACCTGATCGCCCGGTTGATGCGCAGCCACGAGGTTGTGGTGACGGTTGAAGAAGGGTCAATCGGCGGGCTGGGCGCGCACGTGCTGACCTTTGCCAGCGACCAAGGCCTGACCGATGGCGGGTTGAAAGTGCGCACCCTTCGCCTGCCCGATTGCTTCATCGATCACGATGATCCGATCAAGCAATATGACGCAGCGGGCCTCAACGCCCCGCAGATTGTGGAGACGGTGCTCAAGGCGCTGAAGCACAATTTTACCGGGTTGGAGCCCGAAAATGCCGAGGGCGTGCGCGCCTGATCGGTCGGGTTGGCGGGCTCTAACGCTCGTCAGACACTGGTCCGGCAGTCAGTTGCACACGTTCAGGCAGCGATAATGCCGTTTCTGGTGGCAGATCGTCCGCTGGCATCGGCGCCGCCTCTTCGGCCTCAGGCTCTTCGATCACTTCGCCCTTCAGCGCGGCGATATCGCGCCGCCGCCGTTCGAGATATGTATCGCGACGCATTCCATAGGGATCATCGGATTCGCGGATTTCCGCCAGCTCGGCATCGAATTCAAGCCGCGAATCCAGGCCATTGACCACGAAATAGGCCGCCGCATATTCGAATTTATCAAACGGCTTGCCAACCACGAACGGCAACAGCGCCTGATCCAGCAGACCGCCGATCGTGTCGCGCACCGTCGTCGCGCCGGTGATCGGCAGATAGAGATACGGCCCCGATCCACCCCCGTAATAGCCAAAAGTATTGGCAAACCCATTGCGGCGATAGGGCAGGCCGATGCCGGGCTTACCCGCGACATCGATCAATCCGCCCAGCCCCAGTGTCGTATTGATCGCCAACCGGCCCAAGGTTTCAAACGTCTTGCCAATCTTGCCCTGCAACAGGAAATTGAGCGCATTGCTCGGTTCGCCCAGATTGCGCACGACATTGCCCAACCCATCGCGGATCGGCCCCGGCAGCCCATCGCGATAAGCATAGGCGAGCGGTTCCACCAGCGCCTGATCAACCGCCTGACTGATGCGGTAGCTTTCGGCGTTGAACTGTTCGACAGGGTCGCCTGCGGGCGGGCCGTAGCTGCCTTCGACGAGGATTTCATTGCCCTCACCATCTGGCCCGTCCTGCTTTTCGTCCGGAACGGTGGCGGGGTCGGCAGGCGGATCGGTATCCTGCGCCGCAGCCAGGCTCCACACGATCGGGGTTAGGGACAGAGATGCCATGTGCGCCGGGGCTGGCACCGGCCCGGTCGCAGACAGCGCGGCGCCTAGCAAGGCGGGGGATGTGGAAATCAGCAAAAGGCCCGGCATTAAGATTCTCCGATTTCCCTTTGCGCATAGGCGGTGGGCATCATGACATGTGTTGCTCTTTAACCGCCCACCCTTATACCACCGCTTAATCGTCTGTCGCATTTGTGCAAGGTTTCCATGTCGCTGATCCAGATCACCCGCGAAGGCCCGATCACTATCCTGACGCTCAATCGGGCGGAGGTGATGAACCCGCTCGGCGCGCCGGGTGACGGGGATGAATTCGTGGGCGTAGCCAATGCGATCAACCGCGATATGGAATGCCGGGTGGTGATCCTGACCGGCGCAGGCCGGGCATTCAGCGCGGGCGGCGATGTAAAGGCGATGCAGAACAAGACCGGGACGTTCGGCGGCACCGCGCCGGCGATTTCGGACGGCTACCGCGACAATATCCACCTGATGCTGCGTGCATTGCATGGTCGCGCCGAACTTCTCGGCACGGCGGGCCGCGACCTCGGCCAGCGAGATCACGTCTGCGACCCCGAGGATGGGCACGGTCGAAAGGGGGATGGGGGGGATTGTCGTCATTCAGGGCGGGTTGCGCCATGTCGGGCTCCTGTGCCGTGGGCTGGCGCCAGTGCCTGCCCTTCGACAAAGAGAATACTCGCTCCGGTTGCGCGACCCTACTGCAGAGCGTTGTTGTCGAAGGCGC
>JBGSKN010000178.1:0-6077 GCA_041741215.1 Erythrobacter sp.
TCGCCATCACTTCGCCATTGCGGCGCATTGCCACCAGCGCAACCTGCGCCCCGCCGAGCGGCGCGCGCCCGACCACGCGGTTCGCCAGCGCCTGCAACCGCGCATCGAGCGTGGTGGTGAGCACCTGCGCCGAATAGCTCGCCTCCATCCCCTCACGCGCCAGCGGCAGCGCCCAATCAGCAAAATAGGTGCCGGTCGGCAGGTTATCATCGCGGGTGCGCACGTCGATCCGCGGATCGGGCAGCGCCCTGGCCTCAGCCGCCGTCAGATAGCCTTCCTCGACCATCGCGCCGACCACCAGATCCATCCGCGCGCGCGCCTTGTCGTAATGCCTGGTCGGGGCATAGCGCGACGGGGCCTGCAGCAATCCCGCCAGCATTGCCGCCTGTTCGGGCCGCAATTTTTCCGGCTGACGGTAGAAATAATGCAAGGACGCGGCGCGCAACCCATACTGGTTGTCGCCGAAATAGGCGTTGGAGAGGTATCGTTCGAGGATTTCATCCTTGGTCAGCCAGCTTTCCAGCCAGACCGCGATCAGCGCCTCACGCGCCTTGCGGCTGAGGCTTTGTTCGGGCGTGAGGAAGGTGAATTTGGCGAGCTGCTGGGTGATGGTCGATCCGCCGCCATATCCTGTCCACACCGCGCGCACGATGCTGCGCGGGTCGATGCCCCAGTGCGAATAGAACCGCCGGTCTTCGATGGCGATGAAGGCCTGCGTGACGTGCGGCGGCAGGTCGGAAACCTTCACCGGCGCATCAACCACCGCGCCGCTGCGGGCAATCGGGGTGCCATCACTGGCGAGAAGCGTCACCTGCGGCGGGGCGATGGGTTCAAGGCTTTTCGATAGCGGCGCGGTGACGAACAGCCAGCCGATCAGCGCGATGAACAGCGCAAGGCTGGCGAGGATGCCGCGCCCCGACCACCACCACTTGCTGCGGCTGCGCCAGTAATCGCGCTGCCACCAGCGCCGGCGGCGACGCTCCTCGACCTCAACCGCCTGGTCAAGCCCTGCGAGCCTGGCATCCCACGCATCGAAATCAGGCTTGGCCGAAGCGCGCGGGCGCGGAAGATCGTCGTCGTCGTCGTCGTCGATCGGACGCATCGATTCGTAAAGCGGATAGAACCCGGCAGGCGCATCGCTCCGCCCGCGATCGGCGCGGGCGCGGGAGCCTTTCCAGAATCGGTCGAACAGCGCCATATTGAAGCTGTGTTACCAGCCTAGAACACTGCGGGGCAAGCGCCTTGCCTACCGTTTCTTCGCCGCGCCTTCGGGCAGGTCTTCACCGAACACGCGTTGATAATACTCCGCCACCAGCGTGCGCTCCGCCTCGTCGCATTTGTTGAGGAAGGAAAGGCGGAACGAAAACCCGACCGACCCGAAAATCTCGGCGTTCTGCGCCCAGGTGATCACCGTGCGCGGGCTCATCACGGTGGAGATATCGCCGTTGATGAAGCCCTGACGGGTCAGTTCGGCCACCTTGACCATGTCGGCAATCAGTTTGTCATCGGTATCGGGCGTCTTGGACTTGACGATTTGCTGTTCGACCTCTGGCGCGAGGTAATTCAATGCGACGACGATGTTCCAGCGGTCCATCTGCGCCTGATTGATCGCCTGCGTGCCGTGATACAGCCCGCTGGTATCGCCAAGGCCCACGGTGTTGGTGGTGGCGAACAGGCGGAACCACGGGTTGGGCGTGATCACGCGGTTCTGATCGAGCAGGGTCAACCGGCCATCGAATTCCAGAATGCGCTGGATCACGAACATCACATCGGGGCGGCCCGCGTCATATTCGTCAAAGGTGAGCGCCACCGGGTGCTGCAACGCCCACGGCAGGATGCCTTCCTTGAATTCGGTGACCTGCAACCCGTCTTTCAGCACGATCGCATCGCGCCCGATCAGATCGATCCGGCTGATATGCGCATCAAGGTTCACCCGGATGCTGGGCCAGCCGAGCCGGGCTGCGACCTGTTCGATATGGGTCGATTTGCCGGTGCCGTGATAGCCCTGCACCATCACCCGGCGATTATGCGCAAAGCCCGCGAGAATCGCCAGCGTAGTATCGGGATCGAACACATAGGCCGGATCGATTTCCGGGACGTGTTCGTCCTTGTGGGAGAAGCCGGGCACCTGCCAATCGACATCGATGCCGAAGGTTTCGCGCACATCGATGGTGATGTCGGGTTGGCCCGGCATGGCTTTATCGCCGGTGACATTGGTTCGAGAGGATGAAGTCATTGCCGACCCCGGTTAGAACGCCTCTCGCCTCCCTGCAAGCACAGGTTTGGCACAAATCGCTGGCAATTTGGCGAGTTCGTTTCCCTCTCCGCCGAAGCGCGCCTATATCTTGCGCCATGGCCGATCCTGTCGAATCGCTGCGCCTCAAGCTTGTGTCTCAGGTGCGCGGCGTGTTCCATGATGCTGACAAGGGGCACACGCCAACCCCGCCATCGGACGAGGCGCTGTTTGCCCGCGATACCCCGATCCGGCTGGTGCACGCCGATATCGTCGCGATGATGACCGGCGGGGTGCGCGCGCTGCTGCTGCAGATGCTCCACCCGCACGCGCTGCAAGGCGTGCTGGATCACTCCAATTTCCGCGAGGACATGCACGGGCGGCTGCAACGCACCGCGCGCTTCATCGCAGTAACGACCTTTGGACACCGCGATGATGCGATCAAGGCGATCGACCGCGTGAACCGCATCCACGCGAAAGTGGGTGGCACCCTGCCCGATGGTTCGACCTATCAGGCGACCAATCCGCGCACGCTGGCATGGGTGCATGTGACCGAGGCGCAGAGCTTCCTCGCCGGATATCTGCGCCACGTGCGGCCCGATATG
This sequence comes from Erythrobacter sp., assembly GCA_041741215.1. Taxonomy (GTDB): domain Bacteria; phylum Pseudomonadota; class Alphaproteobacteria; order Sphingomonadales; family Sphingomonadaceae; genus Erythrobacter. The sequence continues at coordinate 2,839 of JBGSKN010000178.1, forward strand.
CCCTTAGCCGAACAGGATGAATATTACCGCCAGTTCGCCGTCATCGCCCGCGCTTTGGGAGCCGATCCGGTGCCCGAAACCCGCGTCGAGGCAGAACGGATTTTCCGCGAGCTGCGCCATGATCTTGGCGCTTCGCCCGAGGCGCGCGAAGTCGCGCAACTGGTGCTCAGCCAGCGGCCCAAAGGCACGCCGCGCGGGGTGCAGACGATGATCACCGCCGATGCAGTGGCGATGCTGCCCGATTGGGCGCGCACCATGCTGCGGCTGCAACGCCCGCTGCTGACCGCGCTTCCGGCACGGGCCGCAACATGGGGCATGGGGCGCACCTTGCGCTGGGCATTCCGTCAGGGTTGAACCGGTGCCGAGGGGCGCCGCAGGGAGGAGAGAAAGACATGACTTACATCGATGGTTTCGTGATTGCCGTGCCGAAAGCCAACCGCCAGAAGTTCATCGACCACGCATCCCACGCCGATCCGATCTTCGTCGAGATGGGCGCGATCCGCGTGATCGAATGCTGGGCCGATGATGTGCCCGCAGGCGAGCACACCGATTTCCGCAAGGCGGTGAAGGCGGCCGAGGACGAGGATGTCGTGTTCAGCTGGATCGAATGGCCCGACAAGGCCACCCGCGATGCCGGGATGGCCAAAATGATGGCACCCGATTTTGCCGATCCGCGCATGGACCCGGCGACCAATCCGATGCCGTTCGATGGCAAGCGCATGATCTTTGGCGGGTTTGTCCCCGTGGTTGCATTGGGGAATTAGGGTCACGCCCCCAAGGCGAAGGCCGCGCTGCCCTTGAGCACCTGATAGGCTTCGACCACTGCGGTCAGGCGCGCTTCGTGCCGCCGGTCGCCGCCGTTGCGATCAGGGTGGTAACGCCGCACCAATTCGGAATAGCGCCGTCGCAGCCGGGCGGCGTCGGTGTCGCTGCCCAACCCCAGCACCTCCAGCGCCTGCACTTCCTCGCGTGAGAAGCGGCCCGAAGCGGCCATCTGCGCCTCGCGTTCAGCCCGGCTGCGGATGCCGCGCGCCCGCGCTGCGATGGCATCCAGCGGATCGGCATAATCGGCCCAGCGCGGCACGCCATCAACCCCTGCATCGGGGCGAAAGGCGCGGGTTTCGGTCCGCCATCCGGCGATGGGAGACTGCGCGGCGATGATTTCTTCGGCGCTCATGCCTTCAAACCAGTCATACCCCGCGTTGAATTCGCGCACGTGTTCAAGGCAGAACCAGCGCCATTCGCCCGGCCCGTCAAACCCGTTGGGCAGGCGGCCCGGCGCGCGGAATTCGCCCGCCTCACGGCAGGAAGGCGCTTCGCATCCGCGCGCCGCGCTCTCGACGCGGCCATGAAACCGTGGTGAAGACATAGGCCTTGAGAATGGCGAGCCTGCCTCCAAGTTCCAAGCCATAATCGCACCGTCATGCCTGCGAAAAAGGAAAATCCTGATGACCGGAACCGTTGCCGACGAAATGCACGCCCTGCTGACCGGGGCGTTTGCGCCGACCCGGCTCGACATCATCAACGACAGCGCCAAGCACCAGGGCCATAGCGGCGATGATGGGTCGGGCGAATCGCATTTCACCATCGCGATCGAGGCTGCGGCGTTTTCCGATATGAACCGCCTCACCCGCCAGCGCGCGGTGATTGCGGCTTTGGGCGACATCGTCGGCGGGCGGGTGCACGCGGTGGCGATCAAGGCGGATGCGCCCGCCGCATGACCATCAACCCCGCTCTGCGCATCCGGCGTGCGGCGCGGCTGATCGTGCTTGACCCGGAAGGCCGCGCGCTGATGTTCCGTTATGACGTTCCGGGGCGCGATCCGTTCTGGGTGACGGCGGGCGGCGAATGCGAACCGGGTGAAAGCTTCGAAGATGCCGCGCGGCGCGAGTTGTTCGAGGAAACCGGGATCAGCGCCGATCCGGGGCCGCAAATCGCGCGGATGACGCCGCAGTTCATCACCGTTGAAGGCGAGCCGGTGCAGGCCGATGAACGGTTTTACCTGATCCGCGTGGCCGAGGCGCGGATCGATACGTCGCTGCATACCGCGCAGGAACAACGGCTCATGACCCAGCACCGCTGGTTTACCCGCGCAGAGCTTGCCGACTGTCCCGAAGCGGTGTTTCCTGTCAGCATCATTGCCATGATCGAGCAGGAGCAGCGCCGATGATTACCCAGACCATTACTCCCGTCACCCATGATCTGGGCGCGTTCGAGGTGCGGCGCGTGCTGCCTTCGCGCGCCCGGACGATGGTGGGGCCGTTCATCTTTGTCGATCAGTTCGGCCCGGCCAATCTGACCGGCGACGGCATGAATGTGCGCCCGCATCCGCACATCAACCTGGCCACGGTGACATGGTTGTTCGACGGTGCGATTGATCACCGTGACAGCCTTGGCAGTTTTGCCACGATCCGCCCCGGACAGGTCAACCTGATGACGGCGGGGCGCGGCATCGTGCATTCCGAACGCAGCCCCAAGGCTGAATTGGCCGCCAATCCGGGGATGTTCGGAATGCAGACATGGCTGGCACTGCCGGACGGGCGCGAGGAAATTGATCCGGCGTTCGAAGCTGTCACCGATCTTCCGGTGATATCCGACAGCGGCGCAAAGGCCTGGGTTATCATGGGCGAATTATGGGGAGCGCGCGCGCCGACTACCACCCACGCCGCGACGATCTATGCCGAGATTTTGCTGGAGGCGGGCGGATCAATCCCGCTCGACGCCGCAGCCGATGAACGCGCGGTGATGCTGATCAGCGGTGATGCATTTGTCGATGGGATCAGACTGGAGCAATTTCAACTGGCGGTGCTGGCTCCCGGCGCGGTGATGAAGCTGGCCAGCCAGACCGGCGCGCGGGTGATGCTGCTGGGCGGAGAGGCATTCACATCGCATCGCCACGTATGGTGGAACTTCGTCAGTTCAAACAGGGATCGCATCGCGCAGGCACGCGAGGATTGGCAGGCCGGGCGCTTCCCGCTGGTGCCGGGCGACAGCGATGAATTTATCCCCTTGCCCGAACGTGCAAATCAGGCCAGCCATCCGCCACAAGCCGATTAAACGGCAAGTCATCGGGAGAGACAAAGCATGGCTTTTACCGGCAAGGTGGCATGGATTACCGGGGCATCATCGGGCATCGGCGCAGCGCTGGCGCGCGAATTGGCGGCGCGCGGCGCGGCGGTGGTGCTTTCAGGGCGGGATGAAGCGCGGCTGGCCGAAGTCGCGGCGGATTGCGCAGAGGC
>JBGSKN010000179.1:0-4173 GCA_041741215.1 Erythrobacter sp.
CACCGGCACTGGCACCGGCAGGCGCGCGCGCGGACGGGCTCAAGGTCAGCAGGCTTTCGGGCGGCGGCCCGCCAAGGCTTATGCAGCCGGGCAGCGCGAACAGCAGCGGCATCGCGATCAGGGCAGGCCAGTGGCGCAGGCTCATCAGATCAATCTTCCTCATGGCTTGTAATCCGGCAATGTTTCGCCCCCGATCAACGCGCGCGCGCCTTCGCTTTCAAGCTTTTCGGTGATCGCGCGCAGCGCCCGGCTGGTGGCGCGCAGATCCTGCAAGGTCGCCTCGGCATTGGGCAGTGTGCTGGTGCGCAATTGCCGCGCGGCGGGGCGGGTATCCTCCAGCGTTGCCGAAAGCGAGGTCAGCGCCTGATTCGCCGCGTTCAGCGTCCCGCGCAGTTCCTCGGCCAGCGGCGATCCTTCCTTCTGCACCAGCGCATCGGTGGTCCGCGTCAACTGTTCGACCGCATCCAGGGTTTCGTTGAATTCATTGAGCGTGGCCTGAAACTGTTCCAGATTGGCGACCAGCGCCGGAGTCGCATCGGCCAGCCCGCCAGTCAGACGGTTGGAATTGCGCAGGATTTCAGCAATTTCCTGCTGATTTTCCGGCCCCAGAATGGTGTTGAGCTGTTCGGTCAGCGTCGCCAGCCGTTCCAGCAGGATCGGGGCATTGGCAACAATCGCGCCAAATCCGCCGCGCCCCGGCGGAACCACCGGGCGGCCTTCGGGGCAGGCGGTGCTTTCGCAGGTGATCGGCGGGGCATCCTTGCGCGCGCCGTCCAGAAGGATGGTCGACACCCCGGTAAAGCTGGCCTCGATCGTGGCCTGTGTGCCGACCAGCATCGGCACATCATCGCGCACCTTGATCCGCACGCGCACAAATTCGGGGTTGTCCTTGGCCAGCGCGATTTCGATCACCTGACCAACCGGCACCCCGGCAAAACTGACCTGGCTGCCATTGGCAAGGCCTGACACGGATTGGCCATAGAAGATATCATACTCGTTGTGCTCGCCCTGCCCCAAACGGGCGATCCAGACGATAAACGCCGCCAGCGCCGCCAGCAGCAGCAGCGTGACCGCACCGACCCACAAATGGTTAGCTCTCGTTTCCATGCCGTTTCCTATGAACGCTGCAAGGCCCGCCTGTCCAATTCTGAGGTGCGCCGGTCATATTATCGACCACCTTCCGCCTGATTGCGACCGTGGGTTGCCTGCGCGGCGCGCCCGCGCGGGCCGTTGAAATATTCCTCGATCCACGGATGGCCGGTGGCGATCAGTTCGGGAATGGTGCCAACCGCGATGATACGTTTTTCTGCGATCACCGCCACCCGATCGCAGATTTCATACAGCGTATCGAGATCGTGGGTGATCAGGAACACGGTGAGGCCAAGCGTTTCCTTCAACTCGCGGGTCAGCCGGTCAAACTTGGCCGCGCCAATCGGATCAAGCCCTGCGGTGGGTTCATCAAGGAACAGCAATTCCGGGTCGAGCGCCAATGCGCGGGCGAGGGCGGCACGTTTCCGCATCCCGCCAGACAATTCCGACGGATATTTCGCCACCGCGCTCTCCGGCAGGCCCGACAATATCACCTTGTAGCAGGCAATCTCGCGGCGCAGCGCCGGATTGAGGTCGGGGAAGAACTTCTTGAGCGGCACTTCGACATTTTCGCCCACCGTCAGCGTTGAAAACAATGCCCCGCCCTGAAACAATACGCCCCAGCGGCAGCGCACGCCGAAATCGCTGTCGGGATCACGCCCGGTGATGGTTTTGCCGAGCACCTCGATCCGCCCGGCGCTTGGCTCCTGCAAGCCGATGATCGAGCGCATCAGCACCGATTTGCCGCTGCCCGACCCGCCGACAACCCCCAGAATCTCCCCGCGCCGCACGGTCAGGTCGAGCCCTTCGTGGACCACGAAATCGCCAAAGCGATTGGACAGGCCTTCGACCACAATCGGCGGCGCTTCATCGGCGGGGTGATCGGTCATCCGCATCGCTTACCCCCAGCCCACTTCGGTGAAGAACACCGCGAAAAACGCATCGAGCACGATCACTGTGAAGATCGCAGAGACCACCGCCATGGTCGTGCGGCGGCCGACTTCTTCGGAATTATCGCGCACTTGCAGCCCGTGATAACACCCCGCCAGCGCCACGATCAGCCCGAACACCGGCGCCTTGATCAGCCCCACCCACAGATCATGTTCGGGCACCACGTCGCGGATCCGTTCGAGAAAGGTCCAGAACGGGATGCCCAGCGACAGATCGCCGACCACCGCCCCGCCGACAATCGCCACCACCGAAGCATAGAACCCCAGCACCACCATCATGAAGGTTGAAGCAAGGATGCGCGGGATGACCAGCGCTTCGATCGGAGATATGCCGATGGTGCGCATCGCGTCGATTTCTTCGGTCAGCTTCATCGTGCCAAGCTGCGCGGCAAAGGCGCTGCCTGAACGGCCCGCGACCATGATCGCGGTCATCAGCACGCCCAGCTCGCGCAGGGTGATCCGCCCGACAAGGTTTACCGTCAACGCCTCGGCCCCGAATTGCTGGAGCTGCACCGATCCCTGCTGCGCGATCACGATGCCGATCAGAAAGCTCATCAGGCCGATGATCGGCAGCGCCGAAACGCCGACCAGTTCCATCTGATGCACCAGCGCCTTGACCGGGAAGCGCGAAGGGTGGCGGACAAGGCTGGCGACCCCGATCAGGATCTGCCCGAAAAACCCGATCACCTTGTAAATGCCCGCGCGGCCCGCATAGACCTGCTGACCGACGAGCAGCGGCACGCCTTCCCACACCGGCAGGCGAAGCGGGCCGGTATCGCCGCTCGCATCGATTCCGCGCACCGCGTTGAGCAACCGTTCAGCCGCCGCGCTGGCCCCGGTGATATCAGCGCCATGTTCGCGCGCCATCCGGCACACCATCCATGCGCCAACGGTGTCGATTTCGTCCACGCCCGCCAGATCGATCACGCCAATCGCGCCGCCAAGCCCGGCAAGCTCGCGTTCGAGCGGGGCGATGGCGGCCAGCGTCAGCTGCCCCGAAAGCACCAGCCTGGTGCGATCAGCGCCCCCGTTTTCCTCTGGCTCTTCCAGCCTGTATTGCGCGGCGTCCTGCATCGGAGTGCAGCTATGGGGAGATTTTCGGCGCGCGACAAGGCTCTCGCGCTGTTCAAGCGCGCGTTACGATGATTGCATCGCAGCATCGGTGCTGGCATGGCGCAGGCCATCATGCCAGACACTATGCCCCCCACTTTGCCCACCACTTTCGACCCCGCCGATATCGAGCGCCGCTGGTATTCCCACTGGGAGGCCAACGGCTGTTTCCGCCCCGCGCGGCCCGATGCCGAACCCTTCACCATCGTCAACCCGCCGCCGAACGTCACCGGTTCGCTGCATATCGGCCACGCGCTCGACAACACATTGCAGGATGTGGTGGTGCGATATGAACGTCTGCGCGGCAAGGATGCGCTGTGGGTGGTCGGCACCGATCACGCCGGGATCGCGACGCAGATGGTGGTCGAACGCCAGATGGAAGCGCAGGGCGACAAGCGCACCAATTACAGCCGCGAGGATTTCATCGCCAAGGTGTGGAAATGGAAAGCCGAAAGCGGGGGGCACCATCACCCACCAATTGCGCCGTCTGGGCTGCTCGATGGACTGGAGCCGTGAACAATTCACGATGGACCCACACTTCACGCGCGCGGTAATCAAGACCTTCGTTGACCTTTACAACGACGGGCTGATCTACCGTGACAAGCGGCTGGTGAACTGGGACCCGAAGCTGAAAACCGCGATTTCCGACCTTGAGGTCGAAACCCGCGAAGTGCAGGGCAGCTTCTGGCGCCTGCGCTATCCGCTGGCCGATGGTGCGCGGACGGATGAAGGGGCCGATCACCTGATTGTCGCCACCACCCGGCCCGAAACGATGCTGGCCGACATGGCGGTTGCCGTGCACCCTGACGATGCGCGCTATGCCAGCGTTGTCGGCAAGTTTGTGGAGCTGCCGATCACCGGGCGGCGCATCCCGGTCATCGCCGATGAACACGCCGATCCGGCGCTGGGGTCTGGCTGCGTAAAGATCACGCCGGGGCATGATTTCAACGACTTCGAGGTTGGCAGGCGCGCCGGGATTGCTGCGGGCGAGATGCTCAACATGCTCGATGCCGATGCGGCGGTG
>JBGSKN010000180.1:0-6283 GCA_041741215.1 Erythrobacter sp.
GCTGTTCTACGCGATGCAGCGCGGGCTTGGCGAAGAGGAAGCCGTGGCGCTGATCGTCAACGGCTTTGCCAAGGACGTGCTGAAAGAGCTGCCGATGGAATTCGCGGTCGAAGCGCAGAAGCTGCTGGCGATTTCGCTTGAAGGGAGCGTGGGGTGAAGAGCTCCATTGCCTCCATACTGCTGTTAGCTTTGTGCGCTTGTTCTCCAGAGGCCGGTGAGCCATTGGCGAAGGCACCGGATTTCGTAGCAACTATCGCGCAGAACGCACCCTACCGACTGGCGTGCGCTGGGGTTGGCAATGATCCGCCAAGCCGCACTCCACCAGAGTTTGCTCTGAACGATTTCGTGGTGGCGATAGATCCGGTCAACAGAACTTTTGCGCTACCTGGAGGTGTCGATCAACCAATCCACCGGATGGCAAAGGACGAGTTAATCTTGCGCGATGAGCGCATTGAACTCGGTCGGGATAACAATCCAGAACGCCACCTTATCTCCTATGATCTGGATAGCCGAAAACTGACATATAGCAGCTCATGGTCCGGAATTGCGCCAGTCTTTGAATACTTTCAGACCACCTGTTCGGTCGAGATCTTATGACCACCCGCAAAACCCTAGCCCTCAACCCTGAGGCCGCCACCGCCGAAGCCCCCGCGCTCAAGAAGAAGGGCCGCGGGTGGGAGATTTCGGATTCGCGGCTCGATGCGCTGCACGAACAGGCGCGCGAGATGCGGCGCCATTCGACAGAAGCGCACAAGGCGCTGGCCGAGAAGTTCACCAAGGCCGATCTCGGCCGCTACACCTTCAAGCGCCACGCGGTGGTCGGCTCGGCGATTGTCGATTTCAACTGCCACAATCTCGGCCTCGCGCTGGCGATTGACGAGGAGGGGCAGAACGACGCCATCGTCAAACGCCGCGACAAGAGCCTCGAAAGCGTCGGCATCAAGGTGATGCGGATCGCGGCGAAGGACATCCTCGATGACATCGACGCGGTGCTGCAACGCCTTACGCAAGTGATGCGTGACCGGATCACCGAACGCAAAGCCGCCGCCCGCGCGCACAAGGCGGCCAACCCGAAACAAAGCTACGACCGCCCCAAGCCGCGCCCCGGCGCCAAGGGCGATGGCAAGCCGCGTGCGCCAAGACGCGAGCCACAGGGGTGATGCCGGGCCCGCACCTCAAGCTCCGTCATTGCGAGCGGAGCGAAGCAATCCAGAGCGAATCGCGCGATGCTCTGGATTGCCGCGTCGCCTGCGGCTCCTCGCAATGACGAATACAGGAAAGACCATGCTCAAAATCACCAACCTCCACGCGACTGTCGGCGGGCCGGACAATCCCAAGCCGATCCTCAAGGGTCTGACGTTGCACGTCCCGGCGGGCGAAATCCATGCGATCATGGGGCCGAATGGCGCTGGCAAATCGACGCTGGCGAATGTGCTGGGCGGCAAGCCGGGCTATGATGTGACCGAGGGCAGCGTGACCTTCAACGGCGAGGATCTGCTGGCGCTGGAACCGCATGAACGCGCGGCGAAAGGCCTGTTCCTCGGCTTCCAATACCCGGTCGAAATCCCCGGCGTCTCCAACGTCCAGTTCCTGCGCGAGGCCCTCAACGCCCAGCGCAAGGCGCGCGGGGAAGAACCTTTGAGCGGCGGCGAGTTCCTGAAGCTCGCCAAGGACAAGGCGGGTCTGCTGAAGATGGACATGGACATGCTCAAGCGGCAGGTGAATGTCGGCTTCTCCGGCGGCGAGAAAAAGCGCGCCGAGATGGTGCAGATGGGCATTTTGAACCCCACTTTCGCGGTGCTGGACGAGACCGACTCTGGCCTCGATATCGATGCGCTGCGGATCGTCGGCGCGGGGATCAATTCGATCATGCGCAGCCCCGACAAGGCCGTGCTGCTGATCACCCATTATCAGCGCCTGCTCGACGTGGTGAAGCCCGACAAGGTCAGCGTGCTCGCCGGGGGGCGGATCGTCGAAACCGGCGGCCCGGAACTCGCGCTCAGGCTTGAGGCTGAGGGTTATGATGCGGTGATGGCGTGATGGCAGACACCGCCACTCTCACCCTCCCCACCCGCCGCGATGAGGCGTGGCGCTATGCCGATATGGACGGCGTGGCGCGGCTTGGCGTGGCGGCGCTCGATACATGGCAGACGATTGACGTGCCTGCTGGCGACAGCGTCACGCGCTGCATGATCGTCGGCAGCGGCCAGCCCGAACTCCGCCGCATCCGCGTGACGCTCGGCGAAGGCGCGCGCGCCGCGTTCTTCGTCACCAATGCCGGGCAGGATTACACCCGCGTTGAAATGGACGTGCACCTTGCGCGCGGGGCGCATTTCGAATTCGGCGGTGTCACCATCGGCGGCGGTGATGCGACCCGCGAATTCGTCACGCAGGTTACCCATGCCGAACCGGAAGCGACCAGCAACCAGACTGTGCGCGCGGTGCATTGGGGCACCGGCACCGGCAATTTCCTCGGCGAAATCAAGGTCGCGCGCGATGCGCAGAAAACCGACGCCGCGCAGGATTTCAAGGCCTTGTTGCTGGAAGCGGGCGCGAGCGCCAATGCCGTGCCGCAGCTCGAAATCTTCGCTGACGATGTGAAATGCGCGCATGGGGCAACCGTGGGCGAATTGGACGAAGCCGCGCGGTTCTACATGATGGCGCGCGGGCTTGACCCCGCCACCGCGCAGCGGCTGCTGGTGCAGGCCTTTATCGGCGATGCCTTCGTGGCGCTGGATGATGCGGATGAGCATGAGCGGCTGCTCGACGCGGCGCTCGGCGCGCTGGAGGGGGCGGGGCTGTGAGTAAACCCAACCTTGTGAGTCCCCGCGCAGGCGGGGACCTCCCGCAATTGGGCGCTCGATTGCCTGAGGTCCCCGCCTTCGCGGGGGATCACATCGGTGATTTGCGCGCCGACTTCCCCGGTCTCACCGCCGCCGATGGCGAGCCGTGGCATTACCTCGACACCGCCGCCACCGCGCAGAAACCGCGCGCCGTGATCGATGCGATGGCGCGCGCGCTGGGTGAGGATTACGCGACCGTCCACCGCGGGGTCTATGCCCGGTCAGCCGCGATGACGCAGGCGTTTGAAATTGCGCGGCGCAAGGTCGCCCGCTTCATCGGCGGACAGGAGGACGAACTCGTCTTCACCCGCGGCGCGACTGAGGCGATCAATCTGGTCGCGCGGTGTTTCCCGGCCTGCGGAGACAAGCCGCGCCGTGTTCTGCTCAGCCAATTGGAGCATCACTCCAACATCGTGCCGTGGCAACTTGCGGGCTGGCAGGTGGATGTATGCCCCTTGACCCGCGATGGCCGGATCGATCTGGATGCGGCAGAGATGATGCTCACCGCCGATTTCGACATGATCGCGCTGGCCCATGTATCAAACGTGCTCGGCTCGGTGCTCGATGCAAAACGGGCGGCGGAACTGGCGCGCAAGGTCGGTGCCTGCCTCTTGCTCGACGGGTGCCAGGCGGTGCCGCACATGCCGGTCGATGTCGCGGCGCTGGACTGTGATTTCTACGTGTTCAGCGCCCATAAGCTGTACGGCCCGACCGGAATCGGCGCGCTGTGGGGGAAGAAGGGTCTGCTCGACGCCATGCCGCCATGGCAGGGCGGCGGGGCGATGATCGACCGTGTGACGTTTGAACGCACCACCTATGCCCCCGCGCCGCAGCGGTTCGAGGCCGGGACGCCCGCGATCACCGAAGCCATCGCGTTCGGCGCAGCGGTCGATTACGTCAGCACCGCCGGACTGGCAGCGATCCACGCGCACGAAGCGGCGTTGACCACCCGGCTGCGGCGCGAACTTTCCGCGATGAATGATGTGCGCCTGTTCGGCCCTGCTGACAGCGCCGGGATCGTCAGTTTCATGGTCGGCGACATCCACCCGCACGATCTCGGCACGATCCTTGACGAGGCAAATGTCGCAATCCGCGCCGGGCACCACTGCGCCCAGCCGCTGATGGATCACCTGGGCGTGCCCGCCACCGCGCGCGCCAGCTTCGGGCTCTATTCGACCGAGGCGGATATTGACGCCTTGCTGGCCGGGATCGCCCGCACCCGCCGCATTTTTGGAAGAGGATGAGAGCGATGGACAGCTCAGCCGATCAATCGGACATGACAGTCAGCAAACCACCCCGCGCGCGGGTGGAAGATGCGATTGACCACGATAGCGCGCCCGATAATTCGACCCCGCGCAGCCGCGATTACCTTGATGGCTTTCTTGCGGCCAAGACCGGCAATGCGCCGACAGGCGGCGATGGCAGCGATTTGCAGGCCGATGTGATCGCCGCCCTGCGCGAAATCTATGACCCGGAAATCCCCGTCAATATATACGATCTCGGCCTGATCTACGGGGTCGAGGTCGATGATGATGCCGATGCCACCGTCACCATGACGCTGACGACGCCGCATTGTCCGGTGGCCGAATCAATGCCGGGCGAGATTGAACTGCGCGTGTCATCAGTGCCGGGGATTCGCGATGCCGAGGTTGTTCTGGTATGGGATCCGCCGTGGGGGCCGCACAAGATGTCGGACGAAGCCCGGCTCGAGTTGGGAATGCTGTGATGACCGAAACCACCGCCAAACCGCGCCCCGCGCCCAAGGCAGCGGTGATCCTTACCCCTGCTGCCGAGGAGCGGATTGCCGATCTGATGGCGAAAGCGCCCTCCGATGCCATCGGCGTCAAGCTGTCGACCCCGCGCCGGGGCTGTTCGGGCCTTGCCTATTCGGTCGATTACGTCACCGCCGAAGCAAAATTCGACGAAAAGATCGTCACCCCCGGCGGTGTGTTCTACATCGACGGGGCGAGCGTGCTCTATCTGATCGGCAGCATCATGGACTGGCGCGAGGATGATTTCACCGCCGGGTTCGTGTTTGAAAACCCCAACGCCAAGGGCGCCTGCGGCTGCGGCGAAAGTTTCATGGTATAGAGCGGTTTGCGCCGCTTCAATCCTCTGCCGCCAGTCGCGCGATCAGACGGCTTTCCAGTTCATCGACAATGCCATCGGCATCAATCATCTTTTCAAGCCATTCGTTCTCGAAATCGGTCACGACTTCGCCCGCTGCTGCCTGCGCATCGTAATCCGGCCCAGGCTTGGGCTTCTTGCCGAACACCTTGCCGAAATGGTTCGCCACCTGCGGCGCTTCACGCGCGACCCGGCCCATAAGCCGGCCCACGCTGGCACTGTTGTCGGCGATGAAGCCTTCCAGCTCCAGCTTTTGTTCGTGGCTGACCTGCGCGTTGGAAAGCGTGAAGCCTTTGATATAATTGGCAACCCCGTCGATGAACAGATCATCCCACTCGGGCGAGTTTTCCTCCGCGATGGTTTCGTCCTTCAGCCGGAACAGCATTTCGGCGTCAAACCGCGTCACGGCGGCGGGGCCGTAGCCGCCGCTGGCGAAGATCACCCGGCGGATGATCCGGCATTCGGCCGCGCTGATATGGGCCGTGTCAAGCGTCCCGCCGCAGCGGGTCGCGCCGGAGCCGGTGATGACGGCACGTTCGACCTGATCGAGCACGTAATTCTTGAGCCGGTCGGGCGTATTTTCAGCGCGTTCAATGATCCGCACCAGCGTTTCCAGTTCGACCATGCTTTCGACCACGCCATCGGAATCGATCTGGTCGATCAGCCAGGCGGCCTCGTCCTCGCTGCATTGCAGGCGCGGCGGGGAGCCGTTCAGAACGAATTCGCCCATCGCCTCGACAAAGAAATCGCACCAATCCGCGCTGCGGTGGTGCAGCGAATTGTTGAGCGTGAACAGCGCCTCGGCCTCGGCGCGGGTGATGATGCCATCGCCCCAGCCTTCCTGGCGCAAGCCGATCAGCTCTTCCGGTGAAACCTGCCCGTCAGCCGCAGCGCGCTGCGCGAAGTCGATGAATTGCGTGGTCATGGCGCGGTCAAATCCCCTTGGTCTGGCAAAGACTCATGCCACCAACAGGCTTAAGACCGCGTTACCGGGCAGATTATCGGTTATCGAGCTCGCGGATGCAGGCGGCTTTATCAGCCGCCGCCCCGCCCTGGCGCAGCCGCGCATCGACATGGGTGGCGGTCGGCTCCGCCCCGGCGCTGAGGGGGTAGAGGAAGATATTGAGCACACAGGATGGCCCGGCAAATTGCAGTTTGCGCGCGTCGCCCTCGGCAAGATCGATGCGCGGATTGCCGAACCGGCGGGTGAGCGCGCCTGCGGGCGATCCGATCACCCCGCCAAGCCCTTGCGCCTCCATCACCTGCGGCACCGCCAAAATCGAACTGCGCGGCGCGGGGCGGTCTGCCGCAGG
>JBGSKN010000181.1:0-4081 GCA_041741215.1 Erythrobacter sp.
CAGGCGCCCGGAGCGTAGCGGAGGAACAGCGCCGAGGACGCACCTGCGGAGGCGGGTGCGCAACGAAAAAACTCAACCCTGACTTCTCCAACGCATCACCACGCGTTCGACCAGCTCCTGCTCGCCGCCGTCCTTGCTCCACAGCTCGGCGAAGCTCGGGTCTTCCGACGCCGGGCGCTTGTGTTCCTCGAGGTTGTCGAACGCGACGCGGATCGGGATCGCCACGCCTTCGCCGCAGATGATGCATTCGCGATTGCGCAGCGCCGGGATCGAATCGAGGAACCCGCGTGCGCCTTCGGGCATGGCGGCGCGCACGAAGGCCTGGTCGCGATCATTGTTGAGGCGCATCGAGATGATCGTGCCGCACTGCGACAGCACGCCTTCGGCAAGGTCGGACGGGCGCTGCGTGATCAGGCCGAGGCTGATGCCGTATTTACGGCCTTCCTTGGCAATCCGGCTGAGGATCTTGCCCACCGATGATCCGTCGGCGTTCCTCTCATTGGGCACGTAGCGGTGCGCTTCTTCGCACACCAGCAGCACGGGCCGCGTCTTTTCATCGCGCCCCCAGATCGCAAAGTCGAACACCAGCCGGCTCAGCACCGCGACCACGGTCGAGGTGATGTCCGACGGCACGCCCGACACGTCGATGATCGAGATCGGCTTGCCGTTGCCGGGCATGCGCAACACCTTGCCGATAAAATCAGCCATCGTGTCGCCCACCAGCATCCCTGAGAACATGAACTGGTAACGCGGATCGGCCTTGATCTCGTCAAGCTTGCCCTTGATTCGCATAAACGGCGCGGACGAGGTTGCCTTGTCGAGCTTGCCCATCTCGTCCTGAATGATGTTGCCAAGGTCTGAGAGCAGATAGGGGATAGGCGAATCCACCGTGATTTTGCCCATCGTCTGCGCCATTCGGTTTTTCGACCGCGCGGCGAGCAGGCACTTGGCAAGAATATCGCTATCGACCTGCCGTTCATTGCCACTGCCCGACAACAGCACTTCGCAGTGCTCTTCGAAATTCATCAGCCAGTACGGCATTTGCAGGTTCGACACGTCGAGGATCTGCCCGGTCTGGCGGAACGCGGCGGAATATTCGCCGTGCGGGTCGATCATCACGATATGACCCTTGGGCGCGGCTTCGCAGATGCGGTGCAGGATCAGCGCGGCGCTGGTCGATTTGCCGGTGCCGGTCGATCCCAGCAGCGCAAAATGCTTGCCCAGCATGGCATCGATATACAGCCCGGCGCGGATGTCCTTGGTCGGAAACACCTTGCCGATCGTGACACTGGCGCGGCCATCGCTGGCGTAGATCTGTTCAAGATCCTTGGTCGTGGCAGGATAGCACATCGCGCCCGGAACGGGATAACGCGTCACCCCGCGCTTGAACCCGTGGATGCGGCCGGTCAGCTTTTCTTCGGCGCCTTCGCCCAGAAAATCGATATGGGCAATGATCCCGCCATCGGTGCGGCGGTCCTTGCGCTGATCGCGCACGTTGGCGAGCAACCAGGCATCGCCGACGCGGATCTTGATCTGGCTGCCAACCTGCCCGGCCAGCGCGATCGACGGATCGGCATCCTCCATGCATTCATTGAGCCGTTGCAGATCGAGCGCAATTTGCGAGCCTGAACCCGATATCTCCAGCACCACGCCGATCGGCAGGCGCGCATTATCATGGCTGCCTGCGGCGGCGGCGGGCGCAGAATTGCCCTCGTGGCCGGCCGTATCGGGGCCAGTGGAACCTTCGAAATTCTGCCTGCCGAGATCGGTCATCCGCGCCTTTCCTTGCGCCACTATTGGAGCAGGCCAAGAACTAGCGCAGACTGGGTTAAGATCGGGTCAACATTGGCGGTGCGGCCAACCGTCCGGACTGGTTCAACCCTTGGCGAACATTCGCCCGGCAAGCCAGCCCATGCCAAGCGACATGGCAATCGCGCCAAGACCGTAGAGCAGCGACCAACGCTGCGCAGCAGTAACGACCTGCCCTTCAAGGCCGGCCTTGACCACTTCGATCCGCGCGGTCGCACTGGCCAGCACCCGCCCGCGCGCAATCGCGAAGGTTTCAGCGGTATAACGCCCGGTAGTCACGTTCGACGGCAGGTTGATGCGCGCCTGATACAGCACCTTTTCACTGATCCGCACGCCGCCGGGGTCTTCCTGATACAGCCCCTGACGTCGGCGCAATTCCACCAGCCCGCGGGCAAAACGCGCCTGTTCCTCAGGCTCGATCTGACCCGACGGGCTAAGCTGGATGAAATCGGTGCCCAGTTCGAAAATCGCCGCCGTGCGTTCATCGACAATATCGCTGATCGGGCGGGACGAAACGACCGCGAAGAACGATGGCGCCGACCGGAAATCGCTGGCACCGGCATTCATCCAGATTCCGGCGACGCGCTCCTTTTCGCGCATCCGGATCGGTTCGGCCGGGCCTTTCAGCACCACCACGATATCATAATCCCCGGCGCTGCCGGCCACTGCCGGATCGATAACCGCGCCATAAAGCAGCAGCCGCGCGCCGGTGAAGCCTTGCCGCACTTCGATCAGCGACTGGCTCACTTCGGGCACCAGCACCGGCTCACGCTGAGCAAAGGCAGCGGGGGCCGACAACGCGAGCCATGCGGCCAGTGCCAGCGTCACCCGCCCGGTCAGCGTCACAGGGCGATCCTCACAATGGCACCACGGTATAGATTTCGTCGGGCTGCACACCCAGACCATAAAGCATCCGCAAGGCAATCACGATCACCAGCGCGGCCAGCGCCAGCCGCAGATATTCCGGCCGCGCTTTCGATGCGATCTGCGTGCCGAACTGCGCGCCCAGCACCGATCCCAGCAGCAGCAGGCCCGCCAGCACCAGATCGACCGCCTTGGTGGTGAGCGCATGGGTCATGGTTGTCACCATCGTCACGAACAGGATCTGGAACAGCGATGTGCCGACCACAACCTTGCCGCTCATCCCCAGAATATACAGCATCGCCGGGACCAGCAAAAACCCGCCGCCAACCCCCATCAGCATCGTCAGGATACCAACCAGCATCCCCAGGATCATCGGTGCCAGCGGCGAGATATACAGGCCCGAGGCATAGAACCGCCAGCGATAGGGCAGGCTGGCCACCAGCGGGTGGTGGCGCCGCTTTTTCACCGCCGCGCCGCCGTTGCCCAGCAGTCCGGGCCGCAGCGCAGTCACCGCTTCGCGCATCATCAGCATCCCGATCGAACCCAGCATCAGGACGTAGAGGATGCTGATCACGACATCGATCTGGCCGAGCGATTGCAACACCCGAAACAGCCCCGCACCGATCAACGCCCCGATGATTCCGCCGCCGACCATCACCGCGCCCATGCGGTAATCAACGCCCTTGCGGCGCGAATGGGCGAGCACGCCCGAAACGCTTGCGCCGGTCACCTGCGTTGCAGCCGATGCGGCGGCGACGGTGGGCGGTATCCCGTAGAAAATCAGCAGCGGCGTCGTCAAAAACCCGCCGCCCACGCCGAACAGGCCCGATAAAATGCCCGTCAGCCCGCCAAGCAGCACGATATAGAGGCCGTTGACCGACAGATTCGCGATGGGCAGGTAGACATCCATGCCCCCCGATTAGACCAGCGCGCAAGGCGATGAAACCCGGTGTGAACGCGTTTCCTGTTGGCGAACCATCTTATTGTGCAGGCGCGCGGGCCGCAGCAGCGTGAAAGGCGCGCATCAGAAACTGGTCGACAATGTCGCGGACAGGCCGGAATCGGGACTGGCCTGCCCGGCGACCCGTTCACGCCAATCAACCGACAGGCGCGCAGGCACCCGGCCCACGGTCAGATCGAGCCGCAAGGTCGGCCCCACATCAAGCCGCTGAGCATCGCGCTGCGCCCCGCCCCATGCGGCGGCCCCGAAACTGAGGCGCAAGCCATTATCGGTGGCATCGGCAACGGCGCGGACTTCGCGCGAAAGGCCGATCTGCCCGTCGGCAAAGGCGGTGGACGAAGCCCCGCCGACCCAGCCCGCCTGCCCATAGGCTTCAAGCCGCGTGTCAAACGGCAGGGCAAGCGGCGCGAATTGGGTGACCGCATAGGCGGACGGGCGCAGTTCGTT
>JBGSKN010000182.1:0-2909 GCA_041741215.1 Erythrobacter sp.
GGCGGCGGTCGCCGGGCACGGCGCGACGCTGAATGACGCGCCGATCCGCGCCAGCACCCGTGCGCAATTTGCAGGAGCGCGGGTGCCAACCATCAGCTTGCCGAAAGAAGATGCCGATCTGGTGGCGGTCGAACAGCCCAATTCGATTGCGCTCAGGATCGCGATGGTGGCTGATAACCGCGCCGATCTGGTGGCGACATTGCGCTGGGGGTTTGAATGGGACATCGCCGCCGCCACCCTGATCGCGCGCGAAGCCGGGGCGCAGGTGAGCGATGCGTTCGGACGCCCGCTCGATTACAACAAGCACGACCCGCGCGATTTCGGGGTGCTGGTCTGCTCGCCTGCGATCCACGCCGCCGCAGTCGAGCGCCTGGCAGAGCGCGCCAAGGCGTTGCGCTGAAACCCAAACGGGCCGCCCTTAAGGCGACCCGCAAGGCCGACCGGCCTCAAGTAGCGAAGCGATAGGCCAAAAAATCGCGCGCCCGCGGCGACCGGAGGGAGCGAGGATTTCGCGCGCCGGACGGCGTGCGGAACACAAAAACACAAACATGCCGCCCTTAAGGCGACCCGCAAGGCTGACCGGAACCGGCGAAAAGTTCTCTAATTCCCCCGCGCGGCGGCCACGTCTTCCTGGCTGATCGGGGTGATCTTGATTTCGACCCGGCGGTTGAGCGGCTCGTTCACATTGTCGCCGGTCTTGACCCGCAGATAATCATACTGCTCGCCGAAACCCTGCGTCGCGATGCGCGACCGGGCCACGCCGCGTGCGGCAATGTAATCAGCCACCGCCCGCGCGCGCTGTTCGGACAATTGCTGGTTGAGCGCAGTCGAGCCGGTGGTGTCGGTGAAACCGTAGACGTCGATCAGGCTGTTGGGATAGGTGATCAGGCTTTCCGCGACATTGTTGAGCGTATCGAGAAAGCCCGGATTGATTGCAGCCGAACCGGTGGCAAAGGTAACACCATCGGGCAGGCGGACCAGAATCGCGTCCTGATTGCCGACTTCCTCGACATCGACGCCGGTTCCCGCAGTCTGTTCCTTCAGTTCCTTGATCTGATCGTCATACTGCTTGCCGATCACAGCGCCCGCCGAACCGCCAATCCCTGCGCCGATAATGCGCGCAGTATTGCCGCCCACTACACCGCCGAGCAGATAGCCGAGCGTTCCGCCCAACCCGGCGCCGATTGCGGTGCGCGAAGCCTTCTTTTCGCCGGTATTGGGGTCAGTGACGCAGGCGCTGGTGCCAATCAGCGCCAGCGCGGCGGTGCCTGATAGCAAAATACGTGAAAATGTCATGACTTGTCCTCCCGGAAATGAATGCCGACAATGCCATGTCGCCCGCTCGGCGGCAAGGTTGCAGCAAGCCGTATCGCAGCCGCCATTGCGCGCGCCAGCCTTGACCTAGGTTGAACAATGATGGCGGCAGGTGCAATTCGTGTGCGCGATTGTCCTGCTGGCAACAGCCCCGGTTTGTGCTAGCGCATCAGGCGTGACACCCTTTCCCTTTGCCGACCTGTTGATCATTATCGGGCTCGTCGTGCTCAACGGCGTGTTCGCCATGTCCGAACTTGCCATCGTTTCAGCCAAGACCAGCGCGCTCGAAGCCAGGGCCGAGGGCGGATCGACCAGCGCCCGGACCGCGATCAATCTGGCTGCCGATCCCGGCAAGTTCCTTTCAACCGTCCAGATCGGCATCACCCTGATCGGGATCATCGCCGGGGCCTATTCTGGCGCAAGCCTGGGCGGGCCAATGGGCGAACGGCTGGGCGCGCTGGGCGTGCCGCTGCGTTTCACCGACGAAGCCGGGTTTGCGGTAGTGATCGCGCTGACCACCTATCTCAGCGTGGTGGTGGGAGAACTGGTGCCCAAGCAATTGGCGCTGCGCAATGCGGTGCCGCTCGCCCTGATCATGGCGCGGCCGATGGCGTTTCTGTCGCGGATTGGCGCGCCGCTGGTGTGGTTGCTCGATTCCAGCTCGGCGGCGATCATCCGGCTGTTCGGTATTCGCCGCACCGATGAAGCATCGGTCACCGCCGAAGAGCTCCAGATGATCTTTGCCGAGGCGACCCGGTCTGGCGTGATCGAAGATGAACAGCGCCAGATTCTGACCGGCGTGGTGCGGCTGGCCGAACGCCCGGTGCGCGAGATGATGACCCCGCGCACCGAAGTCGACTGGATCGAAGCCGACGCCGAGGCGGAGGAAATCCGCGAGACGATCGAGGGCAGTTCGCATTCGCTGCTGCTGGTGGCCAAAGGCTCGCGCGACACGGTCCTCGGCGTGGTCAAGGTGCGCGAAGTGCTGGGCGCGCTGGTATCGGGCGCGCCGGTTTCGATCCGGGCGATGATGCGCAGGATTGAAGTGGTGCCCGATCAGCTTGATGCGATGGATGCGCTGCGGGTGCTGCAATCGGCGGAAGTGGCAATGGCGGCAGTGACCGACGAATATGGCCATTTCGAAGGGATCGTGACCCCGGTCGACCTGCTCACCGCGATCGTCGGCAATTTTGCCAGCGACAGTGATGATGGCGATTTGCCCGCAGTGGTTGAGCGCGAGGATGGCTCGTTGCTGGTATCAGGCTCGCTGTCGGCAGACGCGCTGGCTGACCGGCTGGGGCTGGACTACGCAGAGGATCGCGAATTCGGCACGGCGGCAGGCTATGCTTTGTCGGTGATGAAAAAACTCCCCGCCGAGGGCGAGTTTTTCACCGATCAGAGCTGGCGCTTTGAAGTTGTCGACATGGACGGCCGCCGGATCGACAAGCTGCTGGTGAGCAAACTGGACGAAGGCGGGGAGTAAAGCGCGAGGCGCTCATCCCAAGGTTCCAGACTGATTGCAAAAACGGTCGCACAGCGACCGCAAGCGCGACCGCGCGCCGCGGCTTATGCCGCGAAAGCCAAGCGGGCCGGAC
>JBGSKN010000183.1:0-3393 GCA_041741215.1 Erythrobacter sp.
CGCGCGCCGCGAGCGCCCGCGCACTGGCCGCACCGATCCCCGATGCCGCCCCGGTGACGAGCGCAGAGCGCCCCGAAAAATCTTGCAGAATTGTCATGCCGGCAGGGCTAGGCATCTGCGGCCCGTTTGTCGAGGTGACAAAAGGGCGCTCTGCCCTCAGAGGCGCGAGCTGTATGCGCGCCTCACCCGCCGATCTTCTCCGTACCGCTCGGGAGGCCAGCCGCGCACTTTGGCGTAATCGGCGTAATGTCGCTCGCAGCGTTCGAACGTCCACGGGCGAACGATGCTGATGATCCCGGGGAGGTGGCCTTTTGACTGCATGGCCGAAAGGAGGCTCGCAGCGCGCACCTGAACCTCATTGACGGGCCCTTCGCTTTTTCCGATCTCGACATAGCCGTCGCGCCAGCCCATGCTGGAACGGTAAGACTGGTTCGCGGATGTATAATTTACATACGCCCCCCCCGTCGTGGTCGATCACCACAACCAGCGTTTCGTCAGGGGTTTTCGCCGTTATTCTTTCCCAGACGTGGCCGAAATTGTTGCCGCGGTCGTAGCTCACCTCGGCAGCGACCCGCTCTACGTCGATGGAGATGTGGACTTCGGTTAAAATCGCAGCTTGCGCGTCGGGATCGGTCTCGAATTGCCTCCAGCGAGCGGCATCAATCTTCCAGGCCTCCTTCAACTTCGCCTCGTATTCGCGCCGCAGCGCATTGCGTTCGGCGTGTCGGCGTCGCTCCTCGGATTTTTTGGCGGGCGATTTGTTCAACTCCTGAACAACGCGCACGCCAATCGCGAAGGCCCCGAACGCGCCGATCGCGACCCATTGCTCCGGCGTCAGGTCGATTTTCGGGCGTTTCGTCACGCCGCGTTATCAATCCCCAGATCGGACAGCTTGCGATAAAGCGTCGAGCGCCCGATGCCGAGCCGCCGCGCCACTTCGGTCATGCGGCCGCGATAATGGCCGATGGCGAGGCGGATCACGTCGGCCTCGATATCCTCCAGCGGGCGCAGGTTGCCATCGGGGGTGTAGAGCATGATGCCCACGCCTTCGTGCGCGCTGGCGGTGGTGACGCTGCCCTGTTCGCCCAGCATTTCGCACAATTGCGGAAAACTGTCAGCGGTCAGCGAATTGTCGTCGCAATAGACCGCCGCGCGGAACAACACCGATTGCAACTGGCGGACATTGCCCGGCCAGTCATAGGCGGCCAGCAGTGCCAGCGCGCTGTCCGATACCGAAAGGTGGTTCAAACCCGGCTGTTCACCGATCCGGGCGAGGAAATGGCGGGTCAGCGCCGGGATATCGCCGCTGCGGTCGCGCAAGGGCGGCAGCACGATCCGGGTGCTCCCCAGCCTTGCCGCCAGACCGGCATCGAACTGGCCGGCACCCACAATCCGGTCAAGCCCGACATTGCTGGTCACCAGCAGCCGCACATCGACCCGAAAGCCGTAACTTGCGCCGACCGGGCGGATGATCCCGCTGTCCAGCGAATCGCTGAGCCGCTGTTGCAGCGCCGGGGTCAGGCGGTCGATTTCGTCGAGCACCAGCGTTCCGCCGCCGCAATGCTGGAATGCCCCGATCTGGCGGTCAAACGCGCCGGGAAATGACCCCGGCTCGTGCCCGAACAGCACCGATTCGATCGATCCCGGCGGAATGCTGGCGAGGGTGATGATCCGCAGCGGTTCTTTGGAACGCGGGCTGGCGGCGTGCATCGCGCGCATCAGCATTTCCTTGCCGGTGCCGCTTTCGCCTTCGATCAGCACATGGCCGTGGCCGCGCGCGGCCTTGGCAGCCTGCGCCAGAGCGGTGCGGAATTGCGGCGCGGTGCCGATCATCGCATCGAAATCGAGGATGGCTGACATTTTCTCGGTCAGCGGGGCGAGTTCATCGCGCGGGGTTTCGCGGGTGGTAACGCTGCGCAGCGCCTCCATCAGCCGATCGGGCGAGACGGGTTTGACGAGGTAATCGCTGGCACCTGCGCGCATCGCCTCAACCGCCAGCAGCGGTGATGCGCTGGTGGTCAGCATCAGGATCGGCAGCGCGGGGCGGCGCGATTTCAGTTCGGCGATCAGTTTGCAGGCATCATCGCCCGGCACCCATTGATCGAGCAGGATGGCCGATAGCTGCATCCCTTCGCGCGTGCCCAGAACGGCAATCGCGGTATCGGCATCGGCGGCGACAATGGTGCGCCAGCCATCGCGCGCGGCAATCGCGGTGATCAGGCGCGACTGCGCCGGCTCATCATCGATCAGCATCACGATTCGCGCATCGCTGTGCGCGTCCTGGTGCGCGTCTTGGTGGCAATCCATCTCAGCCATCAACCTTGCCGCTCGCTTTCCCTCAGTCCAGGCACGAGTCCCCGGATGACACAATCCATCGTGCATAGGCGTCACAGGTAAAAACGGGATTAAGGCTATTTTGCTCAGATGGCGCGCTGCGGGCGCCGGAGCGATGATTTCAGCGCCGCTGACCAAAGGTGACTTGAGATAGCGCGCGCGCTCCGATACGGGAAAGGCAGGTGCCGTTATCAGGCATGTTTTTTCGGCAACCAAACCCGCATCTGCGGGTGGGAAAGCCCAAGGGGAAACAAGGATCATGACAGTTCACGATATGGAAAAGGCCAAGGCAACCTTTGGCGGCTTCATGGCCACGCTGAAATGGGCTGTGCCGATCATCGCGGTGATCGTTTTCATCATTCTCGCGCTGATCGCGGAATAGGGCGCGGCACGGGTGAAAATCGCCATCCTGAAAGAACGCGCGCCCGGTGAGACGCGCGTTGCCGCCTCGCCGGAAACGGTCAGGAAATTCGCCGCGCTCGGGCTTGATGTTGCTGTCGAGAAGGGCGCCGGGGTGACGGCATCGGTCAGCGATGCGGCCTTTGCCGAAGCGGGCGCCAGTGTGGGCACAGCCGCAGCAACGATCAAGGATGCCGACATCGTGCTGGGCATTCAGGCGCCCGAGGTGAAGCTGCTGAAAGGCGCAAAGCCCGGCGCGTGGGTGGCGGCGCTGTTCGATCCCTTCGGCTCCCAAAAAGGCATGGGGCGGCCGGTGGTGGATGCCTATGCTGCTGCCGGGCTTGAAGCCTTGAGCATGGAGTTTATGCCGCGCATCACCCGCGCGCAATCGATGGACGTGCTGTCCTCGCAATCGAACCTTGCCGGTTACAAGGCGGTGCTGGCTGCTGCCGACGTTTATGGCCGCGCTTTCCCGATGATGATGACGGCGGCGGGCACGGTGCAGGCCGCGCGCGCTTTCATCATGGGCGTGGGTGTGGCGGGCCTTCAGGCGATCGCCACCGCCCGCCGCTTGGGCGCGCAGGTCGATTTTGAAAAGAGCGGCGATCTGAAAAACTTCATTGATGATGGCCAGCTTGAGATGATCGGGCAATTGTCATC
>JBGSKN010000184.1:0-6782 GCA_041741215.1 Erythrobacter sp.
GGCCCGCGCTCGATCACGAATGGCTCAAGGCAAGCCCATTCCTCGTCGCTCATCAAACCTCGGATCACGATAGCCTCCCCAAAAGCCACCTTGAATCACATACTGGTCCTCTTGGGAATCCCCTTTGTCAACAGGTCCTAGTTATGCCAGATCAACACAATCGCTCCCGGCGTGCAACAAAAAAGGCCCCGTGCATCATCTGCGCGGGGCCTCCTTTTTGCTTGTCAGTCGAAGCGTGCGATCAGAACTTGAAACGCACCAGACCGCCGTAAGTGCGCGGCTGGTTCGGGTAGCCCGAAACCGTGCCCGCCTGCGCAACACCGTCGAACACGGTGATGATGTATTTGTCATCAAGCAGGTTGCGCGCCCATGCGCCGATTTCCAGTCCGTTTTCGAGCTGGAAGATCATCGAAGCGTTGACCAGATTGACTTCACGGGTGAAGATCTGGGTATTGCCCAGCCCGGCATTGAAGGTCGGCAAGCCGTTGTTGATCGGCGTGCTGCTTTCGTGGCTGTAATCGATGCGGGTAACCAGCTTATTGCCGCTCGCCCCGAATTCGTGCGTGTAGGTTGCCGAAGTGGCAAGGCTCCACGCCGGAATGCCGCCGGGACGCAGTCCGGTAAGATCACCCACCGGGCTTTCGGGAAAGCTGTCGAACAACGGATCAAGATAGGTCGCTGCAAAGGTGAACACCAGACCGTCGGTCGGATTGACCCTGGTATCGAGTTCAAGGCCCTGAACCGACTGCTTGCCCGCATTGTTGAGCTGGAAGCCCGTGCCGGTGAACAGGAAGCTCTGGAAGCCCTTGATGGTCTGGTCGAACAGAGCAAGGTTGACGCTGACCCCGTCCCACTGCGCCTTCACGCCGATTTCGTAGACCACGGCCTTTTCCGGCCCGGCAAAGCGCGAACCGGTGCCAAGGTTGGCCACCGCCAGTCCGGCATCGGTGATCGGCGAAGACGGTGCCCCGAAGGTTGAACGACCGGGTCCGGGGATGAAGTCACCAAACGCCGGACGGCTATCACGCGACAGGTTTACCGAGCTGGCCTTGAAGCCGGTCGAATAGCTGCCGTAGACATTGACGTTGTTCGACACCTGATAGGCGGCCCGTCCCAAGTAGGTCAGCTGGTCATCATCGGTGCGGCCCGGCTCAACCGCGTTGGGCAGCGAGAGGAACGGCGGCTGGAACTGCAACGGTGCCAGGCCGATGAGTGGGTTCGCCAACGGGTTGGTCGCGGCCGCCAGCAACGCCTGCTGGTTGGCAAGCGGCAGAGCCTGGAACGCCGCACGGGTGGTCACCGTCCCGGCCGTGGCAAGCCCGATAAAGGCATCGACCAGATTGATGTTCGACAATTCATCGAAGGATTGCTGCGCCAGCGCGAAGTTCTTCTTGTCGTCGGTGTAGTTGAACCCGGCGGTGAATACGAGGCCGTCAAACGGTTCAAAATCCACGGTGCCGAATACCGACCACGATTCGTTATCCATCGAGAACTGCTCAGCGGTCAGCGGTCCGGCCGAGAAGATCGATCCTTGCGGAAGGCCGAGTGCGCCTTCGACAAAGCTCAAAGTGCCCGGCGTGCCGCCGCCGGCCAGCAGATCGAAGAATGGACGCGCCACTGTCCCGGTGGTCAGGCGGCTGTCCTGCGTGATCGATTCGTCAAAATAGAACCCGCCCAGCAGGAAGTTGAGCGGCCCGTCGAAATCCGACGCGATGCGCAGTTCCTGAGTGAAGGTTTCAACCGCCTGATCGCGGACTTCGCTCACCACATCGGCGCTGGTGAAATCGACGTCCTGATCCTGAAAGTTGGTCAGTTCACGATAGGAGGTGATCGATGTCACTGACAGCGCGCCAACGTTCCAGTCAACCTGAACCGAACCGCCGTAATTTTCGACCTTGTTGATCGGTGCCTGATTGAGGAAGGTGTTGAGGCTGAAGAAATCGGTATCCAGCTGCCCGCCAACCGCGAAAATTGCGCCTGCCGTTGGCCCGGCTACCCGCGTGCTGACCTGGCAGCACACTTCGTCAATCTTGCTGTAATCGGCAATCGCGCGGATCTTGAGATCGGGGGTCGGTTCGATCAGCAACTGACCGCGGGCAGACCAGCGATCGCGGTCCGAGATGTCTTCGTTGAGGTTGACGATCCGGGCATAGCCGTCACGCCGGTTGTAGCTGCCATCCAGTGAAAACGCGATGTTTTCGGCTATCGGGCCGGTAATTTCGCCCTTGAGCACGACCGCATCCAGATTGCCGTAGCTGGCTTCAACCTGACCGCCGAATTCGTATTGCGGTTCCTTGGTGATGACCGAAATCACGCCCGCGCTGGCGTTCTTGCCGAACAATGTCGATTGCGGGCCGTTCAGCACTTCGATGCGCTGAACCATGTTGAGATCGGACAGTGCCGCGGCAGAGCGCGAACGGAACACGCCGTCGATGAACACGCCGACCGACGGTTCGATGCCGAAGTTGTTATCGCCGTTGCCGAAGCCGCGGATGATGAAGGTGGTGGATGATGCGCTCTGCAACTGGCTCACCCGAAGCGACGGGGCAACGGTCTGCAGGTCGAGCACGTCGCGGATCTGCGCATTTTCGAGCGTTTCGCCGCTGGTCACCGATACCGAGATCGGGGTTTCCTGCAGCGTCTGTTCGCGCTTGGACGCGGTGACGATGATGACGTTGCTGTTTTCGGGCGCGTCAACTTCAGGTGCCTGATCCTGCGCGAAAGCCGCAACCGGAGCGCCAAGCGCAAACACTGCCGCACCGGCAAGCAAGGTGAGTCGGTATGATCCGGCAAAGCCGGTGGTGGTCAAACGCATGGAAGCTCCTCTCCTAAATCCCCCGACCCCGGTGCCGGTCAAGGCTCGCATTTCAAGATGCGTTCTATCCGGTGGTCGTGCGTTGAGGGTGATAAGCCAGTGTTGCGCCAGCGACAAGCCGCAGTCCCCCGCTTTTCCAAGGCAAACCGCCAGATTGTTGCGCAAGAGTCACACTGCTGCACCGTCAGATCTTTGGCGCGCAAAGTCCCGCGCTTGCCCCGCACGCGCGCTTGCGCTAGGCGGCGCGGCAATGTTGCATCGCAGCACACCAGCGCGTCTGCGGCCCATGCCGTAGCGTCATGGTCTGTCGCTAACCCGCCACAAACACCGCCTAACGCACCGCGCCTGGCGCGCGCTGCCCGTATTTCATGCACCGGACGCCCAGCGACCGGCTTTTTTACCGGAAGTTCCCCGAATGTCGTCTGCCTTGAGAAATATCGCGATTATCGCCCACGTTGACCACGGCAAGACCACGCTGGTCGACCAGTTGTTCCGCCAATCGGGCACGTTCCGCGAGAATCAACGGGTCGAAGAACGCGCAATGGATTCGGGCGATCTGGAAAAGGAACGCGGGATCACCATTCTGGCCAAGTGCACCAGCGTCGAATGGCACAGCGCGGATGGCAGCACCACCCGCATCAATATCGTCGACACCCCCGGCCACGCCGATTTCGGCGCCGAGGTGGAGCGCATTCTCAGCATGGTCGACGGGGTGATCCTGCTGGTCGACAGCGCCGAAGGGGCGATGCCGCAGACCAAGTTCGTGACCGGCAAGGCGCTGGCGCTGGGTCTGCGCCCGATTGTCGTGGTCAACAAGATCGACCGTCACGATGGCCGCCCG
The DNA here is from genome assembly GCA_041741215.1 of Erythrobacter sp. Taxonomy (GTDB): domain Bacteria; phylum Pseudomonadota; class Alphaproteobacteria; order Sphingomonadales; family Sphingomonadaceae; genus Erythrobacter. The sequence continues at coordinate 3,657 of JBGSKN010000184.1, forward strand.
CAGGAAGTGCTCGACGAAGTGTTCGACCTGTTCGTCAGCCTTGATGCCGCCGACGATCAGCTTGAATTTCCGGTGCTCTACGCCTCAGGCCGCGATGGCTATGCGAGCGAGGATCAGGAGCGGCGCGAAGGCAGCCTTGCCCCGTTGTTCGAAAAGATCATCGAACACGTGCCCGCCCCCGGACTCGACCCCAAGGCCAAGTTCAGCTTCCTCGCCACGCTGCTGGATCGTGACAACTTCATGGGCCGGGTGATTACGGGCCGGGTGCAGTCGGGCACGATCAGGGTCAATGATCCGATCCACGCGATCGACATGGACGGCAAGGTGATCGAAACCGGCCGCGCGACCAAGCTGATGAGCTTTGACGGGCTGGAACGCGTGCCGGTGGAAACCGCGCAGGCAGGCGACATCATCGCGCTGGCGGGCCTTGAAAAGGCGACCGTTGCCAACACCATCTGCGATCCTTCGGTGTCCGAACCGATTGCCGCCCAACCGATTGACCCGCCGACGCTGGCGATGCGTTTTTCGGTCAATGACAGCCCGATGGCGGGGCGCGAAGGCACCAAGGTGACAAGCCGGATGATCCGCGAGCGGCTGCTGCGCGAGGCGGAAACCAACGTCGCCATCCGCGTCACCGAAAGCGAAGACAAGGATGCCTTCGAAGTCGCCGGGCGCGGTGAATTGCAGCTTGGCGTGCTGATCGAAACCATGCGCCGCGAAGGGTTCGAACTCGGCATCAGCCGCCCGCGCGTGCTGTTCCGCGAGGAAGATGGAAAGCGCATGGAGCCATACGAAACCGTGGTCATCGACGTGGATGATGAACATTCGGGCACGGTCGTGGAAAAGATGCAGCGCCGCAAGGCTGACCTCACCGAAATGCGCCCGTCGGGCGTGGGCAAGACCCGCATCACCTTTTCCGCACCGTCGCGCGGGCTGATCGGGTATCACGGCGAGTTCCTGTCCGACACGCGCGGCACCGGGATCATGAACCGGTTGTTCGAAAAATACGGCCCCTACAAAGGCGCGATCGAAGGGCGGCAGAACGGGGTGCTGGTGTCCAACGGCGATGGCGATGCCAATGCTTATGCGCTCAACATGCTCGAAGAACGCGGCGAATTGTTCGTCGCCCCGCAGATGAAGCTGTATGAAGGCATGATTATCGGCGAAAACGCCAAGCCCGATGATCTGGAAGTCAATCCGATGAAGGCCAAACAGCTTTCCAACGTGCGTTCATCGGGCAAGGACGAAGCGATCCGCCTGACCCCGCCGCGCCGGATGAGCCTGGAACAGTCCGTCGCCTATATCGACGATGATGAAATGGTCGAAGTGACCCCGCAATCGATCCGTCTGCGCAAAGCGATCCTGGATCCCAACGAACGCAAGAAGGCGCGTCGCCGGAAGGACGGCTGAGATAGCTTAAATGGGACGGGCTGAAAATTCGCCCGTTTCTTCATCGAAGCGCTCAATTTGCATCACCGTATCCGGATCGGCAATCCTATCCCTAATTGTCTTTGGGTCGGCTTTCTCATCTTTAGCGATGACCCACACGACACGAACCTTGCCATCGCAATGGTCAATTGCGTGGCGGATATGCCGCTTGCGTTCTTTGTTGCCCCAACGATCATTCCAGCGTGCGTGGCCGGCTGGATCGAAGTAGTTGACCGAATGATCGGCAGCGCGTTTGTGCCTCCAAAGAGTTAGAACGACCGATCCGCCATCGGGCGACATGGCCGACCAGGCTTGTCGAACATTATGGGTGGCTGCCCCAAAGAAGGCAAACGCGTCAGTGAGCGTGGTTGTGCGCGGCATACTGGAGACCTACCGACGATAGTCTAACATTTGGTTAGTTCACCCCACCCACTGGCCAAGCGCCCGCGCGCTTGTTACCCACCGCGCCATGAACGCTTATACCCTTGCCAGTCTCGCCGCCTATTTCGTCCTGATGCTCGCCATCGGGCTGTATGCCTGGCGCAGATCAACCGGGGATTCTGCCGGCTATCTGCTGGCAGGGCGCAACCTGCCGCCATCGGTCGCGGCGCTCTCCGCAGGCGCTTCGGACATGTCGGGCTGGCTGCTGCTGGGCCTGCCGGGCGCGCTTTATGCCACCGGGCTGGTCGAAGCGTGGATCGGGATCGGGCTGTTCATCGGCGCGCTCGCCAACTGGGTGCTGGTTGCCCCGCGACTTCGCGCACAGACCGAACAACTGGGCAATGCGCTCACCATCCCGCAATTCCTCGCCAACCGCTTTCCTGAACGCGGCACGATGCTGCGGGTCACATCGGCGGTCATCATCGTCGCCTTCTTTACCGTCTATACCGCTGCCGGACTGGTCGGCGGGGGGAAGCTGTTCGAGACCGCCTTTGCCGGAATCCTCCCCAACACCGTGCTTAGCGACTATATGCTCGGCATCGTCATCACCGCCGGGATCGTGCTGGCCTATACCATGGTTGGCGGGTTTCTGGCGGTCAGCCTGACAGATTTCGTCCAGGGGCTGATCATGATGGTGGCGCTGATCATCATGCCGCTGGTGGTGATGTTCGGCCCCGGAGGCGAGGCCGGAGGGAGCCTGAGCGAAGTTCCGGTCGAAGGCTTCCTCGATCTTACCTACGGCCTTACCGTCATCGGCTTTATCAGCGCAGTAACCTGGGGTCTGGGCTATTTCGGCCAGCCGCACATCATCGTGCGCTTCATGGCGATCAACCGGGTGGAAAACGTGCCGCGCGCGGCAATGTTCGGGATGGGCTGGATGGGAATTGCCCTGCTCGGCGCGATCGGGCTCGGCATCGCGGGGCGCGCCTATACGACACGCAACGGGCTGGTGGTGAACGACCCGGAGACGATCTTCATCGTGCTGGCACAATTGCTGTTCCACCCGGCGGTGACGGGTTTCCTCTATGCCGCGCTGCTGGCTGCGATCATGAGCACGATTTCATCGCAGCTGCTGGTCAGTTCCAGTTCGCTGACCGAGGATTTCTACCGCCTGTTCCTGCGCCGCAATGCGAGCGAGCGTGAGGCGGTCAATGTCTCGCGCATCGCGGTCGCGCTGGTGGCGGTGGCCGCGATCGCGATTGCGGCCGATCCGGGCAGCCAGGTGCTGGGTCTGGTCGCCAATGCCTGGGCCGGGTT
>JBGSKN010000185.1:0-7067 GCA_041741215.1 Erythrobacter sp.
GCCGCCAAACGGCAAGGGCACCACCAGTTCCCAGCCGCGTTCAAGCGCGAGGTCAGCCGCCATCTGATCGGCCCCGTCAACCAGCAGATTGTGCAGCCGCGGCGCGCCGCGCTCTCCCGGCACTTGCGCAACGATCCCCTCGATCCTGGTGAACAGCGCGGCCAGCGCGGCCGCAATCGCCCCGGCATTGGCCGAGAACGAGGGATTGGTGGCGCGGTGCCCGGTGATGCCGAGCGCCAGATGCGGTTGCCAGTTGGCGGCACCTGGCAGAAAATCGAAGGCCGCACTGGGCATGGAGGGCATGGGCAGATCATCTCCTCGCCGGGCGGGCTGCGGCGCAGCTTCCTTAACGCGATGTCCCGCGCGGCTGCAAGCGCCGAAGCGCGGCGCTGCGGTTTGACGCAGGCGGCGCAAGGGTGCAATATCCTGTCCGGGGAGGGGGATGATGATGCGCAAGCTGGCAGCATTCGCGGCGGCGGTGGTTGTGGCATTGGCTACCCCGCTTGCGGCGCAGGACAGGGTGCCGCGAACCTACCCCGAAAACGGCGTCGCAGAGCGCGCCGATCCCGAAAAATCTGCCCAGTTGCGCGCGCGCGAACAGGCCGCCGCCGATGCTGCCCAGGCCGCCTGCGACACCGGTGATCAGGCCGGATGCGGATTGCTGGGCGAAGCCTTCATGCGCGGCGCTGGCAGGCCGCAAAACCGCCCGGTGGCTGAATTGCTGCTGCGTGATGCCTGCAACGCGGCCGATGCGAACGGTTGCCGGTGGCTTGGCGAGCTGTTCTGGACGTTGCCCGAACGCGCGGCGCGCGAAGAAGGCCTGATCGCCTTCCAGCGCGGCTGCCGGCTCGGCTCGCTCGATGCCTGCGAATCCGAAGCCGAAGCGATTGAGACAGGCGCGTGGGATGAACCCGGCGATTACGCCGCAGCCGATGCCTTGCGCCGCGCCGCCTGCGAGAAGGGCGGAACAGCATCATGCCGCACCATTGCGATGGCGCAGCTTTCCGACGATCACCCGCAGACCGAAAGCGAACGCGCAAGAGCGACGCTCGAACGCCTGTGCAGCGGCGGCGATATGGCATCCTGCCAAATACTGGCCAGCGCCGCCGCCGATTTCCGCCAGCCCCCATCACCCTATCTGCGCGGCATTCTCGATTCCGGCTGCCGTGCGGGCGACGCGGCGCATTGCCGGGACCTTGGCGCGGCGGTGTTCGCAGACGGCAGCGGCCCGCCCGAAGGCCGCAGCGCAGCTCTGGAACTGCTTGACCGGGCCTGCATGCTTGCAAGCTTCCACTGCAACCTTGCCGCCGCGATCCGCGCGCGCCCGGCGCTTTCGGAAAGCTGCGCCGCCGGATCGCAGACGGATTGCGCCGCGCTCGGTGAGCTTTATGCCGATGGCAATTCGCTGCTGTCTTCGCCTGCCGAAGCGGCAAAGCTGCTGGGGAATAGCTGCGAAGCGGGGATCACCCGCGTTTGCGCCACCGCCGCGCAAAACCTGTTATATGATCTGGAAGCGAAAAGCGCCGATGATATCGCCCGCGCGCAGCGACGGTACATGACCGCTTGCGAAGCGGGTGACGACATGGAATGCGATGTGCTTGGTCGCCGCCTCTTGCAAGGCGATCCGTTTCCGCAGGATCGCGCGCTTGGCTTTGCCCTGCTCGAAGGCGCATGCCAGCGTGGCAGCATCCTCACCTGCGAGGAGCTGGAATATATCGCTGGCGAAAGCGCCGATGCCCCGCTGCTGATCGCTGACCGCCGCTTTTCCGAACCGCTCAACCCCGAAGAAGAAGAACAGCAACGCCGCCAGCTGGCCGCCGCCAGCGCAGACGATGCGGCCGCCGATCGGCTACGAAATTGCACCAGCACTGCGGTGGTCCATGCAGGCGTGCTCTACGAAGATACCATCTGCGAATTGAGGCCGCGCGCAATCGGCGGTTATCGCATGCTGCCAGGGCAGGCACCCTGGCAGGCGTTGCTGTGGCGCCCGGAACGGCTGGGCAGGCAAAACCTGACGCCCGGCCAGCGGGTGCTGTGCGGCGGCGCGCTGGTCCGCGAAGGCTGGGTTCTCACCGCGGCGCATTGCCTGACCGATCAGAAAGCGCCGATCAACGGCAAGGACTACCGCATCCGGCTCGGCGTGTTCAATCCGCAGGCCGACGAGGGGGTAAGCTTCCCGATCCTGCGAGCGATCGCGCACCCCGCCTATGACCCGCGCAGCTACGCCTTCGACATTGCGCTGATCCAGTATGATCCGCGCGCCGGAACCAGAGGCACCGCGACCAACGCGATCGCGCGCATCCGGATCGATGATCTGGCGCTGGACGATCGCAAGATCGTTGCCGGGTCGCGGGTCTATTCGTACGGCTGGGGCTGGACCGAGGCCGAAAGCAGCAGCAGCACCGATCACCTGCGCGGCGTCCGGTTGTTGCTGACCGACAAGGAAACCTGCACCCGCATCACGCGCTATCGCGGCGAAAAGCTTGATGCGGCGCTGTGCGCGGGCGGCCCCAATCGCGAACAGGTGTGTTACGGAGACAGTGGCGGGCCGCTGATCATCTATTCCGATCCGGGGAGCCTGCCGACTGTTATTGGCGTGGTCAGCGCCGGTCGCAAATGCGGTTCAACCGGAGAGCAGAGCCGCTTTACCAGGGTCGCCAAGGTGCGCAGCTGGATCGACCAGGTGATGGGCAGCGGGCGATAGGGAATGGCGGCGGCCCGGCGACGTTGCCGGGCCGCGCCGTCACGCATTATTCAGCCTCGGCAGCCGGGCCAATCGGGTTGCCGTTCGGATCGATGCCCTCGGCTGCTGCTGCGGCTTCGTCGGTTGCCGGGGTTTCCCCAACCGGGGCTTCTTCAACCGGGGCCATCTCGGTATCAGTCGCTTCGGCCGGTGTTTCCTGAGTATTGCCGCCACATGCTGCGAGCGTCAGTGCGCCGCCTGCAATCACGGCGAAAGTGATCATCTTGTTCATGCTGTAACCCCCTTTTCAAGCGCCCAATCGGGCTTCGCGCACGCTATCATGACCCAAGGCGCGAAAGCAAATCCTTGAACCTGGCTTCCCCGCGCAAGGGATCAAGCAGCGGATCATTGGGAACCCAGAGCAGACCCGGATCGAGCGCCTCGAAGGCCGCATCGAGCAGCGCCAGCGCATCGCTTATTTCGCCGCGCTGGGCGTGAACTTCTGCCTGCTGATAGCGGCTGTCACCGTAATCGGCGATCAATGATGCCAGCGCCGCGTCGGAACCCGCCGCATCGCCCAACCGGTGCGCCGCAATCGCGGTGGCGGTGAGCGCATAGGCGGTGCCCTGTTCGGCCTTGGCCGCCGCCAGCCCGCCAGCGGCATCGCCCTGCATCAGGCGCGCGATGGCAATCGCGAATTGCGCGCTGGCGATACTGGGATTGAGCGCCAGCGCCCGTTCCATGCGGGTGACGACCTGCGAATAGTCGCGTGCAAACAGCGCGACATAGCCAGCCGAACGGAACGCCCGGGCATTGATCGGATCAAGTTCGAGCACCTGTTCGATCATCCGCGTCGCCAGCGCATGATCCGCGCCATAGGCATGGAAACTTGCCGCCGCGCGCAGAACATCGGCATCGCCCGGCGCAAGCTGTTGGGCGGCGCGGTAATGCGGGGCGGCTGCGGCCCGTTCGAGCCTTCCGTTATTAAGCGCAAAGCCAAGCGCGAGGTGGCCGCGCGCCAGCCGCTTTTCCAGCGCCAGCGACCGTTCGGCTGCGGCAATGGCTTGCGCAAACAGCCTGCGCGATTCTTCGCCATCGCTGGCCGCATTATTGGCAATCGCCGCCAGCATGGTCGATCGCATCGCGTGCGCTTCGGCATAGGACGGGTCTGCGGCAATCGCGGCATCGAACTGCACCAGCGCTTTCCGGTCGGTTTCCTCTCCGGCCGAAAGGTCATACAGGGCACGGCCGCGCAGGAAGGCTTCGAAGGCGGTGACGTTCTGGGTGCCGCCAACGTCCTGCTGCGCGGCGAGCGCGCGCTTTGCCTCGTCATCAGTGGTCACTTGCGCGACCAGCGATAGCGCAACAGTTTCGGCGATTTCGGATTGAACCGCGAACACGTCCTCAGGCACGCGGTCATAGGATTCGGCCCAGCGCACCAAGCCGCCCTTGATCTCGACCAGTTCGGCTGAAATGCGCAACCGCGCGGCATCGCGCTGCACGCTGCCGCGCAGGATATGCCCGACGCCGAGCTTTTTGCCGATGGCAAAATCATCCTCTCCCTCGATCGCAGTCGAGGATGTCGGGGCGGCAACCCTGAGGCGCGGGTTGCGGGCCAGCACCGAGCGCAATTCATTGGCGAGACCATCGGAGAAATACTTGCGGTCGCTATCGCCGGTAAGGTTCGCAAACGGCAGAACCACCATCGACACTGCGGCATCGCGGGCACTGCCAAGCAATCCGAACTGCCATGCGCCAATCAGGCCTGCCCCGCCTGCCAGCCCTGCGCCGCCAAGCATCAGCGCCCTTCGCGAGAATGAAAACCCCGCCGGTGCCGGGGCCGCCTGCAAGGTCGCGGGCCGGGCAGGCTCAGGCGCGCCAAGCCTGGCCCTTGCCGCCACCAGAATGCGCGCCGCCTCGGCCGAATCCTTCGCGCCGTTCCAGCTGCTGATATCGAGCAACTGAAACTGCCGGAAACCCAGCGGCGCCATTGTTCCGTCAATCGACAGCGGCACCAGACAGCCGCGTTCGCGGCCGCGCTGTGCTTCATCGCGCACCCAGTGCGAATCCACCGAAGTCACCGACCACAGCACCACCACGCAGTCCGCCCCTTCGAGCGCCGTCTCGGTGGTCTGGAGATAATTTTCGCCCCCTTCGAGCCGCCCGTCCCACCACACGTCAAAGCCGCCCGCCTCAAGCAGGTCGATCACCTGCCGCGCGCGCGGCTGATCGGTGCGCGAATAGCTCAGAAACACCGCAGGGCGGGTTTGCGGCGAATTGTCATTGCCGGTCTGCATTGCGCTGCCCCCCTTGCTGCTGCAACGCCCATGCTACAGCCAAACAGGGCGCCGCGCCAAGCGGCGATCAACGTGGCGGCGGGGTCGGATTGCGACAAACCCCCTTGACGGCGCCCCGAATTGATATAAATATGATATCATCATTATATCGTATCGGAGATACTTCATGGCAATTGCTGATGCCCCCGCCCTCAATCGCAGCCGGGAAATTCCGGCGGCGACGCAGAGTGGCTATGTGATGCTGCTGGCCTCGCTGGCGCTGGTGATCGCGGCGGCGTGGCTGTTCATCGGCGCGGTCACTGCGGACGATCCGAATGGGCTGCAAGTGACCGGTGCGATCATCGTCGGGGTGATCGGCGTCCTTATCCTCACCGGGTTCTACATGATCAACCCCAACGAAGCCGCCGCCATCCAGCTGTTCGGCGCCTACAAGGGCACCGACCGCAACGAAGGTCTGCGCTGGGTGCTCCCCTGGCTCGCGCGCAAGAAGATTGCGGTGCGCGCCAACAATGTCATTTCGCAGACCATCAAGGTGAATGATGCGCGCGGCAACCCGATTGAGATGGGCGCGCAGGTGGTCTGGCGCGTGACTGACACCGCGCAGGCGCTGTTCGATGTCGATGATTACCGCGGATTTGTCGATGCCCAGATCGAAGCTGCGGTGCGGTCAATCGGCTCGCGTTATCCCTATGATGATATCGAACATCTCGAAGTCACCTTGCGCGGCAATCACGAGGAAGTTGGCGTGGAACTGCGCGCTGCCTTGATCGAACGTTTGACCGTGGCCGGGATCACCGTGGATGAATGCGGCCTCACCCACCTTGCCTACGCCCCTGAAATCGCGGGCGCAATGCTGCGCCGTCAGCAGGCCGAAGCGGTGATCGCCGCGCGGGCCAAGCTGGTAGAAGGCGCGGTGTCGATGGTGGAAATGGCACTGACCCAGTTGTCGGAAAAGAAGGTGGTCGAACTCGATGACGAACGCCGCGCGGCGATGGTGTCAAACCTGATGGTGGTGTTGTGCAGCGAGCAGGAAACATCGCCCGTCGTCAATGCAGGATCGCTGTATTGAGCGCCTGATGACTGCCAGCAAAGCCCCCGGGAAAAAATCTTTCGCCCTGCGCCTCGATCCGGCGCTTTACGACGCGCTTCAACGCATGGCGGATGCTGACCTGCGCAGCGTCAATGCCGAGATCGAAGTGTTGCTGCGCGAAGCGCTGGCGCGGCGCGGGGTAAAGGTGGCGGTAAGCAAGGGATCGCAGCGCGGACGCCCGTCGATGCGGGAAAAATAACGGTGCTGCACCGGTTGATCCAGCGCAAGGTTTGCCCCGCACGCACCGGCTAGATGCAGGCGCTGGAGGGTCGTATGCGCCGCAGGATCACTATTGTCGGAGCGGGGCCTGCGGGTCTCAGCCTTGCCCGCGCGCTCGCCGGGAGCAATGCCGAAATCACTCTGGTCGAAAAGCAGTCTGAAAAGCAGCTCGTCGATCCGCAGCCCGACGGGCGCGAAATTGCGTTGACGCAGGCTTCCATCGGGCATCTGCGCAAGCTTGGAGCATGGGATCTGATCCCGCCCGATGAAATCCATGCCCTGCGCGAGGCGCGCGTGCTCGACGGCGCATCACCCTTCGCGCTGTCCATTGCCCCTTCACGGCGTGGCGGCGGGAACCTGGGAGTGCTGGTCTCAAACCACCTCATACGCCGCGCGCTGTTCAAAACCGTTGAGGGCCAGAGCGGGGTGCGGCTGCTGTGCGGGCGCGAAGTTTTCCGCGCGCATGCCGACAATGCGGGCGCCTCGGTCACGCTCGATGACGGCACGGTGATCGAGGGTGATCTGCTGGTCGCCGCCGATTCGCGCTTCTCCTTCACGCGCGCCGCGCTGGGCATCGGGGCGGAGATGATCCCGGTCGGCAGGAGCATGTTCGTGTGCCGTGCGCGCCACGAAAAACCGCATGGCGGGGCGGCGACCGAGTGGTTCGATTACGGGCGCACAACCGCTCTGCTGCCGCTCGCGCCCGGCATCTCATCGGTGGTGCTCACGCTCGGCAACGACGAGGCAAAGCGGCTTGCCGCCGCCCCGCTTGCCGATC
>JBGSKN010000186.1:0-6514 GCA_041741215.1 Erythrobacter sp.
CCGGATCAGTTCCACCGTCTGCTCGGTCCAGCGCGTTTCGCCCGCCTTGGGGGCGAGCCGGTCCAGATCGAGGATGTAGTCCAGCCCGTCTGCCGCCTCATCCCCCCAGTTCCACGTATCGACAAAGGCCTGCGCCTGCGCGCGGTCTTCGCTGCCCTGATTGTTGTAGATCTGGAAGTAATTGCGCTTCGAATTGAACGGCGGATCAATGTAGCACAGGTCCACGCTCTCGCTGCCGATCTTGCGGCGGAGCACGTCGAGATTGTCGCCGTAATAGAGTTCGTTGGTCATTTCCGGTTCCTGCCCGCCAATCGGCTGACGCGCAAGGGCAAGCCGCGCCCCGCGCCGCCGTTGCTCCATGTGCCCACCCACGAAAAAAGCCGCCGGAGCGGGTGCTCCAGCGGCCTTTCAAACCTGTATTCAAGCAGAAGCGATCAGCTTTCGCGCTGACCCGTCAACGGCATCGCGCCAAATGCGCCAGCGTTGACCGAACCGGTCAGCTGATCGCCGTCCACGGTTGCTTCGCAATCGAGCGTCATCGGCATCGGCACGACCATGTTCATTTTCCACGTCAGCGTGTTGCCGGCAATCTTGCCGTCAACCACATCCATCGAACCCAGGCTGCCAACCAGCGATCCGGTGAAGCTGTCACCGTCACCCGGAACAACGGTAAAGGTGCCCGACTGGTCGCCCATCGGGCTTTTCACGACGGATTTATAGGTACCTGCAACCGACATAATCAAACTCCCTGATTGGCCCGGAGCCGTGGGGCGATCCGGGCGTTGAAACATCCGTGGCAGGACGTTCCCCGCCACGCAAACTGTGCTCGCTTGTTTACACCTATGTCAGCGCGCTTCAACCGGATTTGGATCGAAGCGCGCCGATCAATGCTTATTCGCCGTCCAACTCGCGCTGTTCGATCGACAGGCCGAGAGGTTCAAGCTGGCTGCGCACCTTATTGGCATCGCCAACCACCACCCACACGAACCTGCCCGTATCAATGCTGGCGCGGGCGACGGCATCAAGGCTGTCCGCGGTCTGGGCGCGGTAGATGCTGGCGAGGGTTTCCTGATAATCGTCAGGCCGCCCGTAAAGCGCATTGCTTTGCATCGCGCCAAGCACCGCCGCCGAGGTTTCAAACTGGCCCGGCAGCGCCCCGACTTGCGAGGCGATGGAGCGATCCAGTTCTTCGATCGTCACGCCTTTTTCGGTCAGGAACTCGTCCGTTTCCCGCAGCATTTCCGCCAGCGAATCCCCGGTGCGATCGGCCTGCACACCGCCGGAAATGGCATAGATCACCGCATTTTCGCGCGCCTGCGCACCGCCGCGCACGCCGTAACTCCAGCCCTTGGTCTCGCGCAGGTTCATGTTGAGGCGGGCGAGGAAGCTACCGCCCAGCGAGTTGTTGGCGCTGTTGAAGGCGATGAACGCCGGGTCTCCAGCGTCAATCGGGGTGATCTGCCCGCCAAGGATAAAGCTCTGCGGCGAATTGGGCCGGTTGACCAGGATGATGCGGTTGCCCGCGCCCGCCTGAGAGGCGGCAAACTGCTTGGTGCCCTTGGACGCAACCGGGGCGCGCCAATCGCCAAATGCGCCGTTCAGTTCGGTGACGATATCGGCCAGCGGACGATCGGAGATGACAAAAACCTCGCCATTATCCGGGCGGATCCAGCTGTCCTTGAACGCGATCAGATCATCGCGGGTGATCGCGCTGACGCTGGCGACCGTGCTGACCCCGCCATAGGGATTGTCAGGGCCGAACAGTTCGGGCGTCAGCGTGCGCTGGGCAATACCCTGCGGTGATTTCATCGCCTGACGGATGCCGGTGACGGTCTGGGTGCGCACGCGTTCCAGATCAGCGGGATTGAACGCCGGTTCGCGCATGATCTGCCGCATCAGATCAAGGCTGGGGGCCAGATTGGCGGTCAGCGCGGACAGGGTGAAGGTGGACCGGTCATCGCCGCCGCCAACCGAGATATTGGCGCCCAGCCGTTCATTCGCCTCGGCAATCTGTTGCCCGGTGAGCGCGGCCGTGCCTTCGTCGAACAGTTCCATGGCGAGGCTTTCCAGCCCGCGCTTGTCCGCCGGATCGGCGGCGCTGCCCGCGTTGAAACTCATCGCCACATAGGTCGCGGGCACCGCAGTGCGGCGCGCGTAAGTCAGCTTCATGCCATTGGCGAGCGTTGCGCGTTCAAGATCGGGGAAATCAAGCTCGGCCACGGTGTCGATCGGCGGCTTGGGCCGTTCGACGGTGACGGTCAGCGTTTCGGCCTCGCGGTCACGTTCGGAGGCATTGTCCGCCCCCGCGCCGACCGATGCGGCCTCCTGATATTCCGCATCGCGCGCGCCCGGTTCGAGCACCAGCGTGAAAGCCGGCTTGGTCATCCACCGCGCCATCGCGTCCTTGACCTGGGCCGGGGTCACTTTGGCGAGGGCTTCGAGCTGCGCGGCGTAAAACGAAGCATTGCCCGCCAGCACTTCGCCATTGGCCAGCGTCACCGCCTTGCCGCTGAACCCGCCGACCTGTTCCAGCCCGCGAATGGTGCGCGCCAGACCGCTGGTTGCGGCGCGGCGCACTTCGTCTTCGGTCGGGCCTTCAGCGATGAATTGTGCGACCAGTTCATTGAGCCGCGTTTCAAGCACCGCAGCATCCACGCCTGGTTTGACAGTCGCGCTGACCGACAACACGCCGACTCGCTGGAAATTGCTGCTGCCGGCGGACACCGCAACCGCAAGCTGTTCGTTGCGCACCAGCACTTCATCCAGCCGACTTGAAGCCAGCCCGCCAAGAATGCCCGTCCCGACATTGAGCGCGATCAGATCGGCGTCGGTAATCCCTGGCGCGGGCCAGTATTGGGTGATGCGGGTGGCGGCGACCTGATCTTTCATCACCTTGCGCACGTTCTCGCTCAGGGTCGGCACGGCGGCGGCGGCGGGTGTGTTGACAGGGCCGCGCGCGATTGCGCCGAAATATTTTGCGGCCAGCACCTTTGCCTCAGCCGCCGAGACATCGCCCGCCATCACCAGCGTGGCGTTATTGGGGCCGTATTTGCCGGTGAACCAATTGCGCACATCGTCCATCGATGCGGCGTCAAGATCGGCCATCGAACCGATCACCGAATGGCGATAGGGGTGGCCTTCGGGAAGCAGCGTCGCCAGCAGTTCATAGAAAACGAGGCCGCCCGGCTGGTTATCGCTCTGCCGCTTTTCGTTCTGCACCACGCCGCGCTGGTTATCGAGCTTTTCCTGCGTCACCGCGCCGAGCAGATAGCCCATGCGGTCGCTTTCCAGCCACAGCGCGCGTTCGAGCGCGGGGCGGGGCACGGTCTGGAAATAATTGGTGCGATCAAAATTGGTGGTGCCGTTGTAATCGGTCGCGCCCATTTCCGCGAGATACTGGAAGTAATCCTGCGGCGCGTTTTCCGATCCGTTGAACATCAGGTGTTCAAACAGGTGGGCAAATCCGGTCTGGCCCGTGGGTTCGTCCTTTGAACCGACATTATACCACACCGCCACGCCCACAACCGGGGCCTTGCGGTCTTCGTGCACGATCACGGTGAGGCCGTTCTCGAGCTGGAACCTTTCGTAAGGGATCTGCACCTGCGCAACCAAGGCGGGCAAATCGGCGGTCGCCTGCGGGGCGGCGCTGCTGGCGGCGTGATTATCGGCAAGCGCCGGGGTCAGCGGCGTAGCGAGCGCAAGCGCAAGCGCCGAAAGGCTGGCGGCAGCAAAACGAGGGGTCATATGTGAAAGCTCCGGTGGGACGTGTCGAAATGGGAGGGCCGGTCAGCGGGCGTTGGTGGCGGAATTGGTCACCATGCGCCGCGAGCTGGCATTCGCCAGCACGTCATCGCGCCAGAATCGCACCGGCTTCAGCTTGTGATCGACGAACAGCCGCATCTGATCGGTGTAATGCGGGTTTCGGGGCCGGGTGGTCGCTGCACCAAACGGTTGAACCGAGCGGGAAAAGACCCGCTGACCCGGCTGCCATTCGATCCACATGATGAAACTGTCACCATGTTTGACGCTGAGGCGGCCATCATCATCCACATCCCATGTGGTTGAGGCGCGCAAGGTGTCCGATCCGCCGTCAAGCGGCAAATCAACCCCGCCCTGGCGCAGCCGCAGCAGATCGGCCATCGGCGGATCGAGCCGCCCGAAATGGGTGGTGAGGTGATCGGCTGCCGCTTGCAGTTTTGCAGGCACATCGGGGAAGGGCTTGTTGCTGTAATCGGCCGACATGAAATCACGGATCACCAGCAAGGCAAGCGCATCCGCCGCGCCCACGTTATCGGCGGTGAAATCCCAGCGCAGCAGCAGATCACGCGCCGCCATCACTTCAGGGTTCAGCGTGCCGGCGTCCGGCATCTGCTCCAGCGTATCGAACAACCGGGCAATATAGCCTTCGCGTTCGTAGCCGGTATCATACTTGATCGCCGTGAGCGTTGCCCGGTCAAGCACGCTGGCTTCGGACAGCAGCCTGTAGGCGCGGCGCGAACGGTTGGTCTGCTTGCGCTCGATCCCCAGCACCGGTGAAAAATCATCCGGGACAAGATCATTGCCCGCCCCCGCTGCGGTGAAGGGTTCGTTGTTCGAATTGTAGAGCCATCCGCTCGCCGGGTTCACCAGCTTGGGCAGGCTCGCGTAATCCACCGCGCCGGCCCAGATCAGGTCTGACCGATCACCAGGCAACACATTGCGCCAATCGGCTGGCACGTCTGCGGGGCGGTTGGGGATCGCCGCATTGTAGACATAGGCGATGGTGCCGGTCTTGTCGGCATAGATGAAGTTGGTCGAAGGGATCGCCATGCGCGCCAGCTGCGCTTCCCATTCGGCAAAGCTGGTGGCCTTGTTGATGCGGTAATAGGCATCGAGCTGATCGATCCGGTCAATCCCGCCATAGCGGATGGCAAAGGCGCCCTTGGCGTTGCGGATCACCGGGCCGTGGACAGAGCGCAGCACCTCGCGCCGGATCGGCAGCACCACCGGGCCAAGTTTGACCGGCAGCGTCACCCATTTGCTTTCCAGATCGCGCCATTGCCCATCGAGCCGGTAACGGGTGCCGGTTTCGTCGAGTTCCAGCTGATAGATATCGATCATGTCCGGGGTGTTGACCGTGTTGGTCCAGCCCAGATCTTCGTTATGGCCAACGAATGGAAAGGGCGATCCGGGAAAATTCGCGCCCGCAAAATGCCAGCCTTCGCCGCTTTCGATCACCAGTTCATACCACGCCACCCCGCCGCGCAGCGGCTGGTGCGAATTGGAAATCAGCGTGGTTGGCCCCCCCGACCTTTCCGGGGCAATGGCAAAGGCGTTGGAGCCGAGATGTTCAGCGTCATCGCCCAGCGGCAACGCCAGCACCTTTGCCTGCTTTGGCGCAGATTGGGGAGCATCGGGGGCCAGGGCATCGGGCATCGGCGGGCGCGGGAAGCCGGGGATGTCCGGGCCATGTTCGCGCGGCAGGTCTTCACCCGCCACCAATGGGCCAATCACCGAATCCAGCCCGAAAAAGAACGGCTGGCGCAGCGCAAACCCGGCGGCCACGTCGATTCCTGTAACCGGGAACAGGTTGGCGAGCTTGAGTTCTTCGGGGTGCTGTTCAGCATAGTGATTTAGGCCCGCGGCATAGGCATCAAACAGCGCGCGGGTATCTGCGGGAAGCCCCGGATAGCTGCGTTCAGCCGTGCCGCGCGCGTCGATCAGGTGGTAGGCGTAATCAATCCTGGCTCCGTCCTCCCCCGCGATCGCGCCGTAACGACCGCGCGACATCGCGACCACGTCCTGCAGCGTGAAGAAATCATCCTCGGCGTGAGCGAGTGCGACCCCGAAGGCGGCATCGGCATCGGTTTCGCCATAGATGTGCGGCACGCCGTATTGGTCGCGGATAATTTCGGCCGAATAGGTGCGGGCCGCGGGCGCGTTGGCGGCGCTGGCGAAAAACGGCTCCCACGTGGCGAGCACCGTGAGGCCAAGCGCCAGCACACCGCCAAGCACAATCACGCTGCCCTTGATCCACTTCATCCGATTACTCTCCCAAATCCTGAGGAATCTGCATCGCTTGCGCAGGCAATCGGGTCAAGCCAATCAGTCGCCTCTTGCCGAAGCGGGTTGCCCGACCCACCTAGCAGATAATACACCGGGTGCCAATTATCTGCCTGTCGGGCTCTTGTGTTGCCAATATGCAACACTATCTCGCGAAGGCATGTTTGGAAGGGTTTGACGACATGAATCTCGAAAAGTTCACCGACCGGGCCAAGGGCTTCCTGCAAAGCGCCCAGACCGTTGCGATCCGCATGAATCATCAGCGCATCACCCCGCTGCACCTGTTGAAGGCGCTGCTTGAGGATAGCGAAGGCATGGCCGCAGGCTTGGTCCAGCGCGCAGGCGGTCAGCCGGCCTTGGCGGTGGCGGCGGTTGACGCGGGCCTTGGCAAGATCCCGGCAGTGACCGGCAGCGGCGCGCAGGCGACGCCGGGGCTGGATAATGACGCGGTGCGCGCGCTCGACCAGGCCGA
>JBGSKN010000187.1:0-1992 GCA_041741215.1 Erythrobacter sp.
CCTGCCGCCGTGCCAATGATGTAGAAAGTATCGTGGACATTCGCGACCCAGTCGCGAAGCCCTTCGTTCATCGCGTCTTTCAAAGTCGCGCCGCCGCTGGTGACCGGAATCACTTCTGCGCCGAGCAGCTTCATCCGGAACACATTGGGCGATTGCCGCTTCACGTCCTCCGCGCCCATATAGATCACGCAAGGCAGGCCAAAACGCGCGCAGACCGTGGCGGTGGCGACCCCGTGCTGGCCCGCGCCGGTTTCCGCGATGATCCGGGTCTTGCCCATCCGCATCGCGAGCAGAATCTGGCCGATGCAATTGTTGATCTTGTGCGCGCCGGTGTGGTTGAGCTCGTCGCGCTTGAACCACACCTGCGCGCCGCACCCAGGATTCCCTTGGGAATCCGCCAACAAACGGAGTTCTTCGGTGATGCGCGGCGCGAAATAAAGCGGGCTGGGGCGGCCGACGTAATGCTCCAGCAGGTCGTCAAACTCGGCAGCAAACGCCGGGTCAGCCTGCGCCTTGCGATATTCGCGCTCCAGATCGAGCACCAGCGGCATAAGCGTTTCCGCGACATAGCGCCCGCCGAACTGGCCGAAATGCCCGCGAGAGTCCGGCATCTGCCGAAAGCTGTTCGCTTTCGGCGGGGGGCTGGCGCGGAAGGAATTGGGGTGCGTGTTCATGATTTTCCGTTCGGGCTGAGCTTGTCGAAGCCCTGTCCTTTCTTCGAGACCGGGGGTTAGAAAAAGTGCAGCCCTTCGACAAGCTCAGGGCGAACGGTTGTGGTTAGGCAGAGCGTGCGGCTTTGCAGAAGGCGGCGATTCTGTCCACGTCCTTGATGCCGGGCGCGCTTTCGACGCCGGAGGAGGTATCGACCAGCGGCGCGCCGGTCAGCCGGATTGCGTCCGCAACATTGGCCGGGATCAGCCCACCGGCGAGGCCCCAGGGGGTCGGCGACTTGTAGGCCTTGAGCAAGTTCCAATCGAACCGCGTGCCATTGCCACCAGGAAGGCCCGAGGCGGGCGAATCGAACAGCATCATATCCGCCGCGCCGTGAAACCGCGACGCATCGGCAAGCGATTCTGCATCCCGCACACCCAATGCGCGCCATGCGGCAATGCCGGTCTCGGCGCGGAAGCGGGCGAGGGTTTCGGGGGTTTCGCTGCCGTGGAATTGCACCACATCCGGGCGCACGTCGCGCACCGCTTCGGCCAGCAGCGCGGGTGAGGGGTTCACCACCAGCAGCACCGCCTTGACCGTGGGAGGGATCAACCCGCGCAGTCGTGCCGTTTCGGTAAGTGACAGATGGCGCGGGCTCTTTTCGAAATGGACGAGGCCGACATAATCCGTGCCCGAACGCACGGCTGCGGCGACGGTTTCGGGGGTCGAAAGCCCGCAGATTTTGATGAGGGTGGCCATGCGCGCGGCCTTACGCGGGCCCGAGCGGCTTTTCCAGCACCGCAAAGGTCACTGGCGGATCGCGCAGCACCGGGAAGGGGCGCGTCTCCCCCGTGCGGACGTAACCACGCAGTTCGTACCACGCGATCAGCGTGTCGCGGCTGTCGATCACGGTTATCTCCATCGCGGCCAGCCCCAAGCTGCGGGCGTGTTCCTCCGCCGCATCAAGCAGCCGCCGCCCGAGGCCCGACGATTGCAGGTCAGGCGCAACACACAGCATCCCGAGATAGGCGAGCGCGGCGTCTTCTACGGTTACAGCTACGCAGCCGATCAGGCTCTCTCCTGCGCGCGCTGTCAGGATCGTCACCGCCGGATCGGCCAGCATGGCTTCGATCTCGCCGGGAGCAAGGCGCTCATCATCAAGAATATCGGCCTCATGGTTCCATCCGCGCCGCGCCGAATCGCCGCGATAGGCGGCTTCGAGCAGGGCCTTCAGGGCGGGCGCATCGCTGGGCGACGCCGCTGTGACTGCGATCAAAGCGTCGCCTCGATCGCTCGCGCAGCCTCTACCGGGTCTTCCGCGCGGCTGATCGGGCGGCCGAT